>PWMW01000143.1 GCA_003559095.1 Clostridiales bacterium
CCAAGGCGTAAAGCAGGGTCCTTCCGTGGACAGTCAGCACAATCTACCCCAGTATTGGGGTTGATCATAGAGTATAGAATGCCAACGATGCCTATATTAAATATAAAGGAAGGTGACGGCCAATGTTTGGACGTTTTACAGAGCGAGCACAGAAAGTGATCGTCCTTTCCCAAGAAGAAGCACGGCGCTTAGCCCATAATGTAGTGGGGACCGAACACATTCTTCTGGGATTAATCGCCGAAGGCGAAGGCGTGGCAGCACGGGCGCTGCAGAATTTGGGAATCAGCATTGATAAGGTCCGGGCTGAGGTAGAGAAAGTTATCGGCAAAGGGGATGAAGCTCCCAGTGGTCAAATAGGTTTTACACCCCGGGCCAAGCGGGTCTTGGAGCTGGCCTTTGATGAAGCCCGTCAGATGGGCCACACGTACATCGGTACGGAGCACATCCTCCTGGGTCTGCTGCGCGAAGGCGAAGGCGTGGCAGCCCAGGTCTTGAACAACCTCGGAGCCGACCTGGAGGCCGTGCGCAAACAAGTGGTTGAACTGCTGGGAACCGGCTCGGGACAGCCGGCTGCCGCCAAGCAGCCAAAGCGTGCCAAGACACCTACGCTCGAGCAGTTCGGACGGGATCTGACGGAGCAAGCTAAGGAAGGCAAGCTCGACCCCGTCATTGGGCGGGAAACCGAAATCGAGCGGGTCATCCAGGTACTGAGCCGCCGCACTAAGAACAATCCCTGCCTCATTGGTGAGCCGGGCGTTGGCAAAACCGCCATCGCGGAAGGCTTGGCCTCGAAAATCGTTGTCGGGGATGTTCCCGAAAACCTGCTGAACAAACGGGTCATTATCCTTGATCTAGGCGGTATGGTGGCTGGTTCGAAGTTCCGCGGCGAATTTGAAGAGCGGTTGAAGAAAGTAATGGAGGAAATTCGTCACTCCGGTGACGTCATCATGTTCATTGATGAAATGCACACCATTATTGGTGCTGGTGCTGCCGAAGGGGCCATTGATGCCTCGAATATTCTCAAACCGGCGCTGGCCCGCGGTGAGCTGCAGGCCATCGGTGCCACAACCTTAGATGAGTTTCGCAAGCATGTGGAAAAAGATGCTGCCTTGGAGCGGCGCTTCCAACCTGTGATGGTGGACGAACCGTCGGAAGAAGAGACCGTGGCCATACTTTATGGACTGCGGGACCGCTATGAGGCTCACCACCGAGTGAAGATCAGCGACGAAGCCATTGCAGCCGCGGCAAGGTTCAGTGATCGCTATATTAGTGACCGCTTTTTGCCGGACAAGGCCATTGACCTGATGGATGAAGCTGCATCCAAGGTGCGGCTGCAGGGCCTGGTGATACCGCCGGAACTGAAAGAGCTGGAGAACAAGATTGAAGAAGTCCGAGTGGAAAAGGAAGCGGCTATCAAGAACGAAGAGTTTGAAAAGGCCGCCAATCTGCGGGACAAGGAGACGAAACTGCGCACCCAAATGGATGAAGAGCGCTCCCAGTGGAAGAACTCCCGCAATCGCGATGGGGCTGTTGTGACCGAGGATGACATTGCCGCAGTGGTCAGCAGTTGGACCGGCATCCCGGTGAACAAGATTGCTCAGGAAGAGTCTGTGCGCCTGCTGCAGTTAGAGGAAATCCTGCACAAACGGGTCGTGGCCCAAGACGAAGCCATTGAGTCCATTGCCAAGGCTGTGCGACGGGCTCGGGCTGGCTTAAAAGACCCCCGTCGTCCCATCGGCTCGTTTATCTTCTTGGGACCCACCGGAGTTGGGAAGACGGAGTTAGGCAAAGCTCTGGCCGAAGCACTGTTCGGTGATGACGATGCCATGGTGCGCATCGATATGTCTGAGTATATGGAGCGTCACTCCGTATCACGACTGGTCGGCGCCCCGCCGGGATATGTGGGTTATGACGAAGGCGGTCAGCTCACAGAAAAAGTCCGCCGCCGTCCGTACTCCGTAGTCCTTCTGGACGAAATCGAAAAAGCTCATCCAGAGGTCTTCAATATCCTTTTACAGGTGTTGGAAGACGGCCGCTTAACCGACGCCAAAGGCCGGACAGTGGACTTTCGCAATACGGTCCTGATCATGACCAGTAACGTCGGTGCCCAGGAAATTCAGCGGGATTCCGGCATCGGCTTCCGGGTAGCCACCGATGAAGAGGATACGTACCAGTCCATGAAGCGCAAAGTGACCGATGAGTTGAAGCGGACCTTCCGCCCAGAGTTCCTCAACCGCATCGACGAAGTGATTGTGTTCCACTCGCTGAACAAGGAACAGCTGAAGGCCATCGTCGATATTATGCTGGCCGACTTGACAAAACAGCTGCAGGAACAAGATATTGTTATGGAAGTGACGGAGAAGGCCAAAGAGTTGGTGGCCAACCGGGGCTTTGACCCCGACTTTGGCGCTCGGCCGCTGCGACGGGCCATTCAACGCTTGATTGAAAACCCGCTGTCGGAAGAAATGCTCAAAGGCCGTTTCCAAGAAGGACAGACCATTGTGGTGGATGCCAAAGACGGCGAGATTGTATTTCAATAGAGCGCCGCAGAAAGGCAAGACACAGGGAATATGGCAGGAACAACCACGGCATACAACAGCTGGTTCTGTTGTATGCCGTTTTTGCCAGTGCTATAATACACCATAGAGACTATGTGATGCCGATGACTGTCCCTGCCGCCAACGGCAGCAGTGGATGAGTGAAGCAGAAGGAGTTTGCGCCCCATGCCGAAAAAGACAACGAAATTCGTATGCCAGTCCTGCGGCAATGAGTACTCGCGCTGGATGGGCCGCTGCAGCAGCTGTGGCCAATGGAACACCATGGTGGAAGAGACCGTCATTACCGGAGGTTCGCAGAATGATCGGGCTTGGGCTGCTTCCTTTGGCGAGAACCGTAAACCCCAAGCCATAACCGATGTTGTCGCTGAGGCCGACCAGAGTCGGTTTTCTTCGGGTTTGGCCGAACTAGATCGCGTTTTGGGAGGCGGTATTGTGCCCGGTTCCCTGGGTCTGGTGGGCGGCGATCCGGGAATCGGCAAGTCCACGCTGCTGCTGCAGGTGGCAGCGGCTGTAGCCCGCAGCCGCGGGCACGTGCTCTACGTGTCCGGGGAAGAATCCTTGGCCCAACTGCGCTTGCGCGCCCAGCGTCTAGATGCTCTCACGCCCGATCTGCAGGTGGCCGCTGAGGCCGATGTGGATGTGATCATCGAGTACATACGGCAGCAGAGGCCAACCTTTGTCTTGATCGACAGTATTCAGACCATTGTCAGCAGCGATGTATCCTCACCGCCGGGCAGTGTAGCCCAAGTGCGGGAAGGCGCGGCTCGTTTTCTCAAGGCTGCCAAGACCTTGGGGACGGCGGTGGTTTTGGTGGGCCACGTTACCAAGGGAGGCGCCATCGCCGGTCCGAAGGTACTGGAGCATGCTGTGGACTACGTGCTGTATTTTGAAGGGGAGATGGCCACACGCTTTCGGCTGCTGCGGGGTGTGAAGAATCGCTTCGGCTCCACCAATGAAGTGGGTATTTTTGATATGACCGAACTGGGGTTGGTGGCGGTAGATAATCCGTCACAGCTGTTTTTGGAACAGCGTCCTTTGAACAGTTCCGGGACAGTTGTTATTCCGTGTATGGAAGGAACTAGGCCTCTTTTGGTCGAAGTTCAAGCATTAGTGGGAAGTACAGCCTTTGGAGGAACGCCTCGCCGTCAGGCCACGGGGGTGGATTATCAGCGTTTTTCCATCATCTTGGCCGTACTGGAGAAACGTCTTGGTCTACCCTTATATGACCAGGATGTCTATGTTAACGCCGCCGGAGGTCTGCGGTTGACGGAACCGGGCGCGGATTTGGCTATTGCTGCGGCTGTGGCCAGCAGTGTGAGGGGTGAGCCCATTCCCGCTGACACCGCAGTGGTGGGAGAGATTGGCCTCACCGGAGAACTGCGGGCGGTGCCAGCTTTGGACCAGCGTCTGCACGAGCTGCAGAAGCTGGGTTTTCGCCGCTGCATTGTGCCTCAGGGTAAACATGCTGTGCCGTCGGGCTTGGTGACGGTGGCCGCCGCCACCGTGGCCGAAGCTATGCAGACTCTATTCTCCGAGACGAAAGGGACGTGACCCGATGCGAGAAGATCGCAACAATGAACAAATGATTTATGACAGCATGAAGATGGCTTCTCCGGGCACGATGCTGCATGACGGATTGGAGAATATTCTGCGGGCCAAGACGGGAGCTCTGATCGTTATCGGTGACAGTGAGGAGGTGCTGGCACTGTGCAACGGCGGTTTCCGCATTGATGCCGAGATGCACCCGGCATCTTTGTATGAGTTGGCGAAGATGGATGGTGCCATTGTTTTATCCAGTGATGGCCGCCGCATTCTTTACGCTAATACGCAGCTGGCACCGGATCCCATGATCCCCAGCTTTGAGACGGGTACCAGGCATCGTACGGCGGAACGGGTGGCTCGCCAGACCAACCAGCTGGTTATATCCATTTCGCAGCGGCGCAACGTGATTACCATGTATCGGGGTAATTCCAAGTTTCTGCTGCGAGAAGTCAGTGTTATTCTGGCCAAGGCGAATCAGGCTCTTTCGACCCTGGAAAAGTACAAGAGCGTCTTTGAGCAGGCTCTGACGAACCTATCAGCTCTCGAGTTTGAAGACTTGGCGACCCTATTCGATGTGACTACAGTGATTCAGCGGGGGCAGTTGGTCAGCCGCATCGCGGCCGAGATTGAACGTTATGTCCTGCAGCTGGGCAGTGAAGGCCGTTTGGTCAATATGCAGCTGGAAGAGCTGATGGTGGATATTGAAGATGATGGGCTCTTGGTGGCCAAAGATTACTTCGAACAAGCCGATGGCACACCGGAGGAGATGTGGAATATGGTGTCCGATTGGGAGTCCGACGAGCTGTTGAATTTGGGCATGATCTCCAAGGCCTTGGGCTTTGGCAGTCAGATGAATGCTCTGGACCAAGCGGTTACACCTAAGGGCTACCGTGTGCTGAAGAAAATTCCGCGACTGCCCATGCCCGTTGTGGAAAACTTGGTCAAGACCTTCCATTCCCTCCCCGACATTCTCAACTCCTCCATCGAGGAGTTGGATGAGGTGGAAGGTATCGGCGAAGTTCGGGCCCGGGCCATTAAGGAAGGTCTGCGCCGGCTGCGGGAGCAGGTCCTGCTGGACCGCCATCTGTAAGGTGGAACTGTTTGGCAAGACCGCTGGTTGGAAGCTTCTCCTTCCGGTCCCCACAACAAAAAACAAGTATCCAGTCCCGTGGGACGGATACTTGCTGGCCTGTGAACGCAGTGTATGCTTACCGCTGCCCTGGCAGGGTCAGCGGAGATGATACATACCCAGGGTGCCCAGACGTTTCTGCTCTTTTTCCAGGACCTCATTGAGGTCCAGGTCCAGTGTGGAGCAGAGTCCGGCAATGTAGAAAAGATTGTTCCCCACTTCTTGTTCGATGATATCTCGGCAGTTTTCACACAGCCGCCCCTCCAGGTGGGAGCTGAAGTGCTGCCGCAGATCACCGTATGAGCAATCATCGGGAAGGTCCTGCTTAACAGCTTCCACGGACACACAGCCGCATTCGGTCACAGCTTTGATGACGGCGCGGTGCACCCGGGCGCTGGTCTCCTGAAGTTTGGAGAGAATATCAAGGATACTGCGGTGGCGAACTAACGACTCATCCACCGATGCTTGGAACCGACTGCAGCTCTTTTCATTGTTCATGGCCACACTTCCTCTCCAAAAGCTACCCTTATTATACGTCTTTCAAAAAAGCAATGTCAACCCGACCGGGGCCGCGTTCCCACGCTGAACACAGTCATTGGCGAGGCATTGGAGCCCAAAACACGGCCAGCGGGCGTTTTTCATCGCAGCACAGTGTCCTACGAAAAACCGGATGGACATGAGGTCGCTGAACGGTCCTACGAACAGTTGTGTTTAGATTTGCAAAAGGTGGTGGTCCATGCCGAAAAATCGCTAATGATTGACTTTTCACACTTAAAGTGGTAAATTTAAAGAAGGACCTGTTAGGTGCGGTTTTGGAAATGGAGGTTCTACTGTGTACAATATTGGGGATAGAGTTGTGTATCCCATGCATGGGGCGGGTGTGATCGAGGCCATTGAAGAACGAGAAGTACTGGGGCAAAGGCAGTCCTACTACATCATGGGTCTCCCTGTGGGTGGCATGAAAGTTATGATTCCAACTTCATCAGAGAAAGAACTGGGCCTTCGTGATGTGATTGATCACGAGGGAACTGAGCGCGTCGTGGAAATTTTGGAGGACAAAGAATCCAAAATGTCCAAGAACTGGAACCAGCGATATCGAGCGAATATGGATAAGATCAAAAGTGGCGACATCTTTTCCGTCGCCGAGGTTGTCAGGAATCTATCCATACGTGACCGGGATAAGGGGCTTTCCACGGGCGAACGCAAGATGCTCGATGTGGCCCGTCAGATTCTCATCAGCGAACTGGTGCTGGCTCGCCAAAGTACAGAAGAACAGATTGAGGATTTGCTGGGGCGCTGTATACAACAGGTGTAGTCGGTGACCGGCCCTGCAGGTCTTGGGCTGCTGCAGGTTATCGCAAAAGCCTGCGGCAGGCCGCGGTAGGATCCGTTGGGCAGCGTGATTCGTGGAAAAGGGGTGATGACAGCAGAGCGCGTCCGGGTGAACTCACAGCAAAATGACGCAGTGGCAGCAGTCAGTACGTGACAGATCATCGGAGAAGGAGGTGAGACAGGATTTGGTCAAGTTTTTTCGTTTTTTCTTGGTTGCTTTTGGAGCGTTCTTGGGGCTGAAAGGTTCCACCCTGGCTTTGGAGCAGGATTGGATGACGGAGATGGCTAATCCATACTACATGCAGGCAGCGTCTGTGGGCTTTGGGGGGCTGGTAGGTTTAGTTGTAGGGCCGTCGGTGATCCGAGGATTTCAATGCAGCATGACACGCCTGGTTGCCACATTGAATAAGGCACCAACCGCTGAAGTGATGTCGGGGGCAGTGGGACTTATTGTCGGGTTGATTATTGCTATTCTTATTTCCATTCCGATTCCCAATGAAATACCCATGATCGGGGAGTATCTGCCATTGGGAATAACGTTAGTTTTTGGCTATATTGGACTTGTAGTAGGACTTCGTAAAAAAGAAGAGCTTTTGAACGTATTCGGCAGCGGCGGTGCGCCCATAGCGCCGTCGGTTCCGACAGAGGGGTCTACACCCAAAATTCTTGACACCAGTGTTATTATCGATGGGCGTATTGCTGATATCACCAAGTCCGGGTTTTTGGAAGGGGTTATGGTGGTGCCAGGCTTTGTCTTAGAGGAGCTGCAGCACATTGCCGATTCGTCGGATGTACTTAAGCGCAATCGTGGGCGGCGGGGCCTGGACATTCTTAATAAGATTCAAAAAGAGCCTTATGTGGCTGTGGAAATTCTGGACAAGGACTACGATGAGGTATCGGAAGTGGATTCCAAGTTGGTGCGGTTAGCCAAGGACATGGCAGGGAAAGTGGTCACCAACGACTACAATCTCAACAAAGTATGTGAACTGCAGGGAGTGGCGGTTCTTAATATTAATGAACTGGCCAATGCAGTCAAACCGGTGGTACTGCCGGGGGAAGAACTGCAGGTCCACGTCATCAAGGATGGCAAAGAGCATGGACAGGGAGTGGCCTACTTGGATGATGGTACCATGATCGTAGTGGACGGAGGCCGTCGCTTCATTGGAGAGACCATCGGCGTTTTGGTCACAAGTGTGCTGCAGACCGCCGCCGGGCGCATGATCTTTGCAAAGCCCAAAGCCATGGAAAAGGCATTATAAGTATCTTACCCGGTGACCTTGCGGCCGCCGGGTTTTATCTTGACAGGAAGGTCGTGGTGCACATGGAGCGATTGGCCGTGGTGATTCCTGCCGCAGGCGTGGGCAGCCGCATGCATGCCCAAACCAATAAGGCACTGCTTAACCTCGGGGGCGAACCCATGGTGCTGCGCACGGTGCGGCAGTTTTGGCAGCACCGGGCGGTCCAGGGGATTGTCCTGGCAGTCCGGCAGGACGAAATGCTGGTCCTGCGTGAGCTGCTGGATGCTGCAGGTCTGACCACTGTGCAGCTGTGTGTGGGCGGCTCCACGCGGCAGGAATCGGTTCACAATGGGCTGCAGGCTCTGCCCGCCTCTACCCGCTGGGTTGCTGTGCATGATGCCGCCCGCCCCTTGGTGGATGCAGCGACCATCAGCGAAGGGTTTACTGCTGTGCAGCGCTGGGGCGCAGTAGGCGTTGGTGTGCCGGTGAAAGATACTATTAAGGTCGTAGAGACCGGTGTAATCAAAGAAACGCCTGATCGTACCCGGCTGTGGCAGGTGCAGACACCACAGCTCTTTGCCTATGATCTGCTGCTGCGAGCTCATGAAGCAGCAGCGGCCACAGGCTGGCAGGGTACTGACGATTGCTCGCTGGTGGAGCGCCTCGGCGAACCAGTATATATGGTCACCGGCCGGTACACGAACATCAAAATCACCACACCGGAAGACATGCTGGTGGCACAGGCACTGCTTGCAGCAGCACCAGCCCAGAATGGAGGCTCAGCGTTGGTAGGATTTGGTTATGACGTGCACGCCTTTGCCGAAGATCGGCCCTTGATTCTCTGTGGCACCGTCATTCCCCACACCGTGGGATTGGCCGGGCATTCCGATGCCGATGTGGCTGTTCATGCCCTGATGGATGCCCTGTTGGGTGCTGCTGGGCTCGGGGATATCGGAAGGCACTTTCCAGATACGGACGCCGCATATGCCGGCGCAGACAGCATGGAGCTGCTGAACCAGGTCCTGCAGCTGCTGGCGAGGGAGAGGATCACCGTGAACAATGTTGACATTACCATCGCAGCCCAGGCCCCCAAACTGGCACCCTTCATGGGAGCCATGCAGGAGCGTTTGGCCGGGGCCCTCAGTCTGCCGCCGCAGCGGGTCAACATCAAAGCTACCACCACGGAGAAGCTGGGTTTCGTCGGGCGCCGAGAAGGCATGGCTGCTTACGCCGCGGTCTCCTGCAGCGCTGGCTGAAGAGGGTCTCATGGAAGGCTTGGAACTGTCCAAACCGTTTATTAACAGGCATTTAACGAACTCGCGGGGTTGCGGACAGCTGTTGACTTCAAAGGTTTTGTTTCATATAATATGGGTATCTAGTTGCAACAGGAATGATACGTGAACAGAGATGATGAGGAAAGTAATCATCGCTATCCCTCGCCAGAGAACAGACACCATGGGCTGCGAGTGTTCTGTGTGGGACCGATGATGAAGTGCACCTCGGATCTGCTCTGCCCATGCCTCCGTGTACAGGAGGGCCACAAGCAGAGCCGGCCGCATCCGTTACCGTGCAGATAAGTGTCCGCCAGCCGTGGCCGGCGGAAAACAGAGTGGAACCGCGTCGACCACGTCTCTGTCCGGGATGTGGTCTTTTCTTGTAGCTGGCAGTTGGATTTGGAAAAAGAGGTGAGTGTTGTGTGGCGGCGTCTTCGCAGAGATATTCAAGCTGTGATGGAGCGTGACCCTTCGGTGCGCAGTGCCTGGGAGGTGTGGTTTACCTTCCCTGGGTTCCATGCCCTACAGCTGCATCGAATGAGTCATCGACTCTACCGCTGGCGTCTGTACTTTTTGGCTCGCTTGCTCAGTCACATCAACCGGTTTTTCACCGGTGTGGAAATCCACCCCGGAGCGCAGATCGGTGCGGGGGTTTTCATTGACCACGGCATGGGTACGGTTATCGGCGAGACTACAGTCATCAAAGACAATGTGACCTTGTATCAGAATGTAACGTTAGGCGGGACTGGCAAAGAGAAGGGAAAACGCCATCCCACCATCGAAGAGGGTGCCGTCATTGCCTGTGGCGCCAAGGTATTGGGTTCGTTCACCGTGGGACGCCATGCGCGAGTGGGAGCAGGCGCTGTGGTGTTGAGCAGTGTCCCTGAGTATTCCACCGTTGTGGGCGTGCCCGGCCGCGTGGTGAAGATGGCCGGACGCCGGCTGGCGCAGTTGGATCATCATGTGGTTCCCGATCCCATGGCCCGCTACGTGGAAACCCTTCAAAAACAGATCAACAGCCTGGAAGAGCGTCTGTATGAATTGGAAAACAGCGTGGATGGCTGCCAGAACGATCTTAATGACGACTCGTGGAAAAAATCCGGTTAAGATGAGGTGGCTGCGGTGACGATCAAGATCTACAACACATTGACCCGGCAGAAAGAAGAGTTTGTCCCCACGAAAGCCAAACAGATCGGAGTGTACGTCTGCGGCGTGACGCCTTATGCAGAAACCCATCTCGGTCACGCTAGGCCCAGCGTCGTCTGGGATGTGATCAAGCGCTATCTGCGGCGGTTCCACTACCAAGTTCTCCACGTACAGAACTTCACCGACGTGGATGACAAGATTATCCAACGGGCGCAGGAGCAGGGCGTAGACGCTCTGGAACTATCCAGGTATTATGGGCAGGATTATCTCGAAAGCATGGATGCCCTGGGTGTCGAGCGGGCGGATATCTACCCGCGAGTCAGTGAAGAAATGGATAGTATCATTGCCATGATTCAACGTCTGTTGGATAACGGACTGGCGTACGCGGCCAACGGCAGTGTCTTCTATGATGTGGCCCAGTTTCCCGAATACGGGGCCCTGTCCAACCAGAAACTCGATTAACTGCAGGCAGGTACTCGATTTGACGTGGACCCTAACAAACGCAGCCCCATGGACTTTGCGCTGTGGAAAGCAGCCAAACCCGGCGAACCCGCTTGGGATAGTCCTTGGGGACCGGGACGACCAGGCTGGCACATTGAGTGCTCTGCCATGGCGGCCAAATATTTGGGCGAGGACTTTGACTTCCACGGCGGCGGTTCGGATCTTATCTTTCCCCATCACGAAAACGAGATTGCCCAAACCCAAGGGGCCACGGGCCGACCGGGGGCGCGGTTTTGGGTGCACAATGGTATGCTCAATCTCAAAGCCGAAAAGATGTCTAAGTCCACAGGAAACTTTCTGACCATTAAGGATGTTCTCCAGGAATACCCGAAGGAGCTGCTGCGCTTTTATATATTATCCAACCATTACCGTTCGGAGCTGGAATATCACGATGAGAAACTGGATGAAGTTACCCGTGGTTGGCGGCGACTGAACAGCTTCGTGGCGGAGCTGCGGCAGATGGTGGGCAGCAAACTGCCCCTGCCGGTCCCCCTGGCTGGGTCCCAGATGGAGCTGCAGCAGGAGTTGCAGGAGCAGGCCCAGCGTTTCGAAGCGGCCATGCGTGACGACTTCAACACCGCCCTAGCTATAGCATCGTTGTTCGATCTGATGAAGATCGTCCGGGCTTACCAGGCCCAAGACAACAGCGGCCCGTCCCATGATTACGCCCTGTCCTTGGCCCTGCAGACATTTACCCAGTTGGGCAGCGATGTCCTGGGTATTTTCCAGTGGCAGCAGGACGATGGGCAGCAGTTGGAGCCGGTTATGGACATGGTACTGGAGCTGCGGCAGACCCTCCGGAAAGAGAAGAACTTCGCGCTGGCCGATGCTATCCGCGATGGACTGGAGAACGCCGGCATCACGGTGGAAGATACAGCCCAGGGTGCCCGCTGGAAGGTGAATTGAGTATGAAGAGTTGGCTGCCGACGCATGAATCCATGGACGTGCAGAGCCTTTCTCCCCTTACCTTGGCATATGTTGGTGATGCCGTGTTTGAACTTTATGTGCGCACCCAGTTGGCTGCCCAGGGGGGCAGAATCCAGCAACTGCACCGGGCAGCGGTGCGTTATGTTAACGCAGAAGCCCAGCGGGATATTCTCCGGACCTGGCAGCAGCATTTGGATGAAGAGGAACAGGCCATCGTCCGCCGGGGCCGCAACGCCAAAGGAACCGTGCCCCGTAACGTGGACATGGCGGTCTACCGTCAGAGTACGGGTTTTGAAGCTCTGGTAGGTTTTTTGTTCCTCAGCGGGCGGGAAAAGCGACTGACTTGGCTGTTGGATTTGGTACAGCCATCGCCCGAGTCTGGGGAACACCAGTGAAGGGCATGGGTGGAGCTTGCCCATGGGTGCCTGTTGTCCTTTCATGCTTTGCCGAATTCCAGGGAATGGTGGTGAAACCGTATGCAGCAAATTGAAGGACGGAATCCGGTTATTGAGGCCTTCCGGGCCGGCCAGACCATTAACAAAATCATGATGGCCAAGGGCGAAGCCCGGGGGCCCTTGGGCCAGATTCAACGGCTTGCCAAGGAACATAATGTCCCAGTGCAAATGGTCGAACGCAAGGTAATGGACCAGTACAGCGAAACAGGTCATCACCAAGGGGTGATTGCCCAGGTCAGTGCTGTGCAGTATTGGGAGTTGAAAGAGCTGCTGGCCCACGGCAGGACCATGAAGCAGCCGCTCTATCTGGTTCTCGATGGCATTCAAGACCCGCACAACCTGGGTTCACTGCTGCGCAGTGCCGAAGCAGCAGGCGCAGTGGGTGTCATCATTCCACAGCGGCGGGCAGTGGGTGTAACCCCCGTGGCGGCCAAGGCCAGTGCCGGCGCGTCGAGTCATATCCCTGTGTGCCGGGTGCCGAACATTGCTCGCGCCTTGGAAACGCTCAAGGACGAAGGCTGCTGGGTATGTGGCGCCGATATGGAAGGGGATCTGTGCTATGACAAGGATCTCACCGTCCCCCTGGCGCTGGTCATTGGTGGCGAAGGCCGAGGTTTGGGACATGCCGCGAAGAAGCAATGCGACTTTCTGGTGCGCGTTCCGATGTTGGGAAAGGTTAACTCGTTAAATGCTTCCGTGGCCGGAGCTGTAGTTCTGTTCGAAGTGGTCCGCCAGCGGGCCATTGTGGGTGAGCAGTAGCGAGCAGCGGTGTTCGAGCCAGTCCCGTGGTCAACATAACAGCATCAAGCAGGGACGATGGGGCTCGCAGACCGCAAGTGGCTTCTGGTGGAGGATCGGGACAGTTTGTTCGCTTGACGGCATATTCTGCTTAGTGTATAATGAATACGTGCTACGGATAAACGCTTTACAGTGGGCTTTTCCGTGATTCGGAGGGTCTTCTGGGTGATTTTTCCAGACGGGGGCGGTATGTGTGAGTGTAAACGCACAGAAAAGGTATTACGAGATGTACGAAGCCATGACAGATGAAGAAGTCGTGGATTTTGCCCGAGACAGCAACGATGTGGCCTTGGAGTATTTGATCAACAAGTACAGGAATTTTGTGAGAGCGAAGGCCCGCTCTTACTTTTTAATTGGCGCTGATCGGGAAGACATTATTCAAGAAGGAATGATTGGCTTGTACAAGGCGATTCGGGATTTTCGCCCGGACAAGCTGGCTTCATTCCGAGCCTTTGCTGAGCTTTGCATAACTCGACAGATCATTACGGCTATTAAGACGGCCACACGGCAAAAACACATTCCTCTGAATTCGTATGTGTCGCTGAACAAGCCCATCTATGATGAAGAGTCCGATCGCACACTTCTGGATGTAATTTCCGGTACCAAGGTTACGGATCCCGAAGAACTGGTTATCAGCCGGGAAGAGTTTGTGGATATTGAGAACAAGATGGGCGAGTTCCTCAGTGATCTGGAATGGAAAGTGCTTATGTTTTACTTAGAAGGCAAGAGCTACCAGGAGATTGCCGACGATCTATCCCGTCACGTCAAGTCCATCGACAATGCTCTGCAGCGGGTCAAGCGCAAACTAGAACGGTATTTGGAAAAGCGCGAGAGCGCTGCCCAGTAAAGACGTGATCCCCAACTGAACAACGAAAGCCAGGAAGGCCGCGAGGCCTTCTTTTTTTGTCGTCGGAGAAACGGCGTTGGGCGCGACCTATATGGTAGCCCTCCACTGCAAAGGCCAGATACCTCCGCTGACAGCGTCCGCAGTGTTCCCCAGGTCCGTCCAAGTACCTGCATGCGGCCGTCCTTGATACCCAACGGATCTACCGCCAGTCCTTATCGCTTGTTGGGGCAGTGTTGGTGCAGTGGCCAGCCGAGCTTGTATTTGGAGGGAGCCCCAACGCCGGCGATTGGGCCGAGGGGATTGCTGGAGGTGAGCGCCATGTGGCGCCATGTCGTCTATGCCCCTGACCCCAACTTTTCGGGGCGCGCCGGTCTGTTTCGTGCTTGTGTACCGGTCTGCCTGGTCCAACGCGAGAGGTTGCTGACCAACGACCGTGGCCGGAGTCAGGCTGCAAACTGGTGAAAATCTCTGGCGAAATGCATTGACAAGGGGAAATGAACTTGGTATACTCATAAATGTTCTCGGGCCGGTGTAGCTCAATTGGTAGAGCACTCGACTTGTAATCGAGCGGTTGTGGATTCGAGTTCCTCCACCGGCTCCAAACTTTCTCATTGACAAGCAGGCACAACTGTAGTAACATAATCTATGTTGCTTGAGACACACGGAGGGATTCCCGAGTTGGCCAAAGGGGGCAGACTGTAAATCTGCTGGCGACGCCTTCAGAGGTTCGAATCCTCTTCCCTCCACCATTTAACCACTCGTCGCGGGGTGGAGCAGTCTGGTAGCTCGTCGGGCTCATAACCCGAAGGTCGTCGGTTCAAATCCGGCCCCCGCAACCATTTACATATTACGCCCATGCTGGAAGGCTCATTAACGGAGCCATAGGCATGGGCGTTTTTTGTTCCAAAAACTGCGGCTGCGCTGCTCGTTTCTCTGCAGAGCGAAGCGGTGTCTTGCAGTCTTTTGTTCCACAGAAAAACAAGTTTGTGATATTGACCACAAAAACAAAGTATGATACATTATTACTGTTCGTAATACGAAGCGGAGGTTTTGCCAATGAAACATGTACAATGGTTTATCGTTCCCCTGATTCTCTGCCTTTTGGCAGGAGGAGCCCTGGCTTCTAACACGGCCGACGTGGTGATTGTAGGCGGAGGTGCCGCCGGGCTGGCTGCAGCCATCACCGCAGCGGAAGAAGGCGCTGAGGTCATTCTGTTGGAGAAGCTGCCCATTCTCGGTGGAGCCCTGCGCTATACGGCGGGTACCATATCTGGTGCTGGAACCAAGATTCAAGCAGCGCAGGGTATTGAAGACTCTCCAGAACTGCATTTTTTGGATTCCATGGTGGAAGCGGACTTTCTAGCCATTCCAGAACTGCTCATGCTCTACTGCGAACTGGCAGGCCCCACCATTGATTGGCTGGTGGACGATCTGCACGTGGATATCCGGGAAGCTGTTTTTGCCCCTGAACATACTTTGTATTCGGTGCCCCGGTCATACAAGCCTGAACGCGTCAATGGCCTTGGAGCGGTGCTCTATGCTCTTTTGCAGGCGGTAGAAACCTATCCCAATCTCACGATTCATCTGGAGACGGAAGGGTTTCGCCTGCTGCAAGACGACCTCACTGACCGGATTTACGGTGTTGGTGCCGTGGACAGCAGCGGCATGTATCGCGAGTTTCAGGCAAGACAAGGTGTCATCCTGGCCACCGGTGGTTTTGGAAGTAATGAACGGATGCTGCAGCGCTACCAACCCACGTCCAGCAGTTGGGTTATGATCACCGCTGCAGGGGCCACCGGCGATGGACACAGGATGGGCCAAGGAGTGGGCGCCGCCCTGACCCATATGGAATTTGTTCCTACCTACAACTATGGTTTTATCCGCGCCAGCGGTCAACCGGCACTGGTTTATGTGCGCTCTGAACTGTTTGGCGGCATCTACGTCAATGAACTGGGTGAGCGCTTCGTCAACGAATTGACCACGCAGAAGGAACGGGAGTACGCCCTGCGCCAGCAGCCCAACAACATTATGTTTGAGCTCTTCGACGAGGCGATCCGCCTAGAGAACAATCGGCCCCATATTAACGCATTTTGCGAAAGCGGTGAAATCGCTTCCGGCAACACTATCGAAGAACTGGCAGCAGAGATTGGTCTGGATCCCACTGCGCTGCGGCGAACCATTGATCGCTATAATGATTTCGTCAAAGAAGGTATTGACGAGGACTTTGGCAAAGAAAACCTTATAGCAGTGATTGAGAACCCACCATTCTACGCAGCAAAGCTCCGGCCTTTGGGTTTGTTAACTTTGGGTGGATTGCTAGTTGATACCCAGATGCGTGTCATAGCCGAACACGGCGAGGTCATTCCTGGTCTCTACGCCGCCGGTGAAGTGCTGGGTGGTGTACACGGCACCCATATTTCTTCGGGCAATGGGATCACGGCGCCTTTAGCCTTCGGCCGCCTTGCGGGCCAGACGGTTCTTGCTAACGAACCATACCTGCTGTTGGCAGAAACGGCAGCGGTATCGGAATTGAGTCTGACCGATGGCGTGTACCAGAGCGAGACCCAAAGCTACGGTGGCCCGTTGGTGGTTCAAGTGACCGTGGAAAACGAAACCATCACGGCCATTGAGATTCTGTCACACGAAGACACCCCGGGTATCGCAGACACCGCGTTTGAGACCATGATGGCAAGGATGCTCGCTGCCAATAGTCCTTACGTGGACACTGTCAGCGGCGCTACAGTCACATCCGAGGCTCTCATCTCCGCAGTGGCAGAAGCTCTGCAGTAAAGTTTTTGATGGAAGGAGGGTAGACAAGTGAGAAGCCTTACTATGTGCACCCTCCTGCTGGTGTTATTGGCAGGCAGCTGGACAGCATCGGCGCAGGCGGTAGACACTGTCACCACTGCTTCGGTGACCAACTACTACGGCCCGGCCGCAGATTTTTCATACCTGGCACAGGTCACATTTAACGGCGTGGTAGTGGTTTCGACCACGAACCCTGATGGTTCACCGAATGCTGCGGTCTTGATCCCATCCTTGTTCGAGGACCGATACCTCATCATGCGGCTAGCGCCCAATCAGACGGCCATCAATCTGGCCGCAGATGGGCGGGCGATGGTCACCATCTTCACGCCAGCCGGGCAAGAAACCCAGGTGCCAAACCGCGCCGAAGTTCGTAGATACGGTGCCCGATTAACGTGCATTGCGCTTTTTTCCGGTGAGGAATACGATTCTGTACGGGCGCGCTGGAATGAGGCCGTTGCCAACGAAGCGTACAAGTTGGAAGACGGTGAGCCAATCCTGCGCATTGAAGCGGTGCAGCCCATCGGCTGACCTGTGCGTGAGCCGGCGCACCAAAAAACTCGGCCCCCATGACCCAACCGTCAGCGGCGATGTCCACGGTTGCGGTATGGGGGACGAGTTTCTTCAAAAAGCTAGGCCAACACAGGTGCAATCTATGCCAACACAGGTGCGGGTTGGGACATGCGGTTGCCTCAGAGTCCACTGCAAACTCGGCATGGGAACGCTCACCAGGAACCGGAAAACTTTGTTCGCTGGGCGGTGACCATAAACGTCCCAATCGCTCCTCTAGCAGACCTGCCTGTTTCATAGATAACCCTGCGTGGTCTAGACCGAGTGCGAAACGCCGTTTAGCAGGCGTTTCTCCGAGGAGGCCCGTAAATGTTGGGCGTGGAATATGTCTATGGAACAGGCCTGCAAGCAGCCCTGTCGCATAGAGAGCAATACGTGGTCTAGACCGAGTGCGAAACGCCGTTTAGCAGGCGTTTCTCCGAGGAGGCCCGTAAATGTTGGGCGTGGAATATGTCCATGCAACAGGCCTGCTAGGAGAGTGCTAGAGTAGATGCGTCTGCCGCTATGGGTGCGCGAGCTGGCGCAATTGAGTCTCAAAGAAATCTGCGTCCAGCTGCAGATGGGCAATGACAAGCTGCACGATCTTGGCGTTGTGAGATTCCGGATCTAGTCCGAAGCGCCGGTTTTCGCTGGCTGTGATGGCCTGTTGGATTTCTGCCAGCTGAGCTTCTATGTAGTGGCGCCGTTCCGCTGGTGCCAGCAGCGGCAGGCTTCGCTGTTTCATGCGCAGGAGGACCTGATCCACGAATAGGCTGGTCCAGGGAACGGGTGTACCTGCGAAGTCCTTGAGATCAGCAAGGCCTTTTTCTGTTAGGGAGTAATGATGAATACGCTCGTCCCCTTTGCTGACTATCTGCCCGGCTTTTTCCAGACGATGTAGGGCAGGATAGATGGCTCCCGGGCTGCTCGAGCGGTACAGATGGCCTGCTTCCATGGTCTTGACCATTTCATAGCCTGTTTTGGGCCCTGAATACAGCAGACCCAACAAGGCTGCCTCCAAGCGGCTGATCATAGTCTTTTGCACATCCTTTTTGGTGTCAATGCAGCACTGCTTCGACCTCAGAGACCTGCTTTCCTGCTGCTGTTTCTATCGGTATCCGTTTTCTGGAAGTTGCCCGTATCTTGACGGTTGTGGGCGCGGCTGCAGGGTTCAAACGTGGGTATGGTGCCGCCCCTTGGTCAATGGACCAAACGAACAATGAGCACGAGCAGGATAGGGAGGAGCAGTACGTGAAACTTCGGATATGGCAGCGCAGCGGATTTAAAAAAGGCGACGTGATCCTGTTCGGCATTGTTTTGCTGTTCTTGGCGTCCAGCGGGGTGTTCTTTCTCTATAGAGATGCGCAGCCCATCCCCGAGGCCTATCTGCGGGTGAGGGATCTGGAAACGCAGGAGGAGACAGTATATCCCCTCTACGCTGAACAAAATGAAGTGTTTGAGTTTCACGGTCCGGCAGGGATCAGCCGTGTGTATCTGCAGGATGGGGGTGCAGCCATCGTCTATTCGGATTGTCCCGACCAAATCTGTGTGGAGGTTTTCGGCTGGATCTTCTTCCCCGGTCAGGCCAGTGTCTGTCTGCCCAATCGGATCCTGATCCAGGTAGAAGCTGTTCCCGCGGACAGATGATGGGTTAACCGTTCCACGGTCCCTCAAGACCCGGGTGGGTGAACCGGTCGGGAACAGGGCAACCGCAGGCGGTCCTTGCTTGCGAAAAACATCTTGACGTACCTCCCACGGCGGGTATATACTTCTAGGTGGTGGGTCTTGTGATTTCCCACTGCGATGGCCGTTCAGCCGCCTCCTCTGTGTACCTGCCGATGCCGAGCGTCGGTTTGCCGATGCCGAGCATCGGTTTTCTTGTGTTCGGTTCCGTAAGCAGATCCAATGGCAGGGCCGCGGCTGCTGGCGCCTCTGGCGCAGCCAGACAGCGATTTGGAAGCTGGCGCTGTAGGAGAATGGGTGTGAACGGCATGAATGCGGTCTCTGCAGTGATTCCTTCTGGGGAAAAGCAGGAAATTCACTGAACATAACGAACTAGACACTTGGAATCTAGAACGCTGCGATGAGATTGGAAGGAGTGGAACGATGGCAAAGCAAAAGTTTGAAAGAACCAAACCGCACGTAAACGTGGGTACCATCGGTCACGTTGACCATGGTAAGACCACAACCACAGCAGCGATTACCCTGCTGCTGGCCAAGGGTAACG
>PWMW01000219.1 GCA_003559095.1 Clostridiales bacterium
AAGCTTTGCCAGCATTATTGCGATCCGAATGTTTCACGGGCTGGTGCCCGCAAGCTTCATTACCGCCACCCAGCTGCTGTTAATCCGGGAAGCGGGCGAGGAGCACAAAGCCGTAGGTTTGGGGCTTTTCGGAATAATGGGCGGAATTAGTATGATGATCATCCCATATTTTGGTGTGCACGTTCTGACGGAGTTCGGCCGGGTGGCGTGGTTAGCTGGAGCCAGTGTGTTCGGGGCTGCCGCCATGCTGATCTTTTGGCTGCGGGTGCGACCGCGAGCTAAAGATGTGGAGGTTGCTGCAGAAGCGCCGCCCCCGCTCGACCTGCGGCTTATCGGTGCTCCGCTGGCGTCTAACGTTTTGTTGGCCTTAGGATTTGGTTCGGTGATCACGTATGTTACCACATATGGCCTTTCCCTCGGTTACACGAATCCTGGTCAGTTTTTCACTGTGTTGTCCTTTACGAACATAGGTATAAAAATCCTCTACTCCATGTTCGGCGACCGGCTACCGCAGCGGGCCATCATGATTCCTGGTACGGCTATATTCGCTGGGGGCCTGCTCCTTCTGGCCATGCCGCCCACACCCATCTGGGTTATTTTGAGTGCCATTCCCATCGGAATCGGATTCTTCGCCACCGCCGCCATGATGATGCTTAATGTTACCAATGCTGTTCCCGGAGTACAGCGCTCCATGGCCGCGGCCTTGATGGCCAACTCCATAGATCTCGGCCTTGCCACTGCCAGTATTCTACTAGGGGTATTGGTTACGGCCGGTTCATACCAGGTGCTGTATACCTTTGCCTTCTTCTGCGCTGTGGCAGCCATGCTGATCATGATCGCGAAGCTGCGCGAGCGTGCTATACCCCGGTTGGCCGATGCCGCGGCGGAGTAGGGAGCAGCCTCGGCATGAGCGTAGACATGCAATTGCCCTGAAAGCAGAAAACACACCTGCAGGCCGTCAAAGAGCGGGCAGGTGTGTTTTAGTCTGCGGTGGGATGTCGACTATGCAGACCAGTGGGGCGGCAGTGTCGGCGAAGGTTATCCCCATCCACAGCATTACTACTGCCCTTCATCGGCGTCTTGAACCATCTGCAGCTGCTCTTGGACAGCGGTCAGCTGCCGTTCCAAACGTTTCTGCTGCTGGCTGATGAGCCAGACGTAACCGAAGACAAAGATCCAAATCAGTCCATAAGCGATGACTAGGAAGGTCATACCACATCGTCCTCCTGACCGTAGGCACAATGCAGCACATCATTGACCTGCTGTGCCAGCTCTAAAATGCGGGTGCGATACTGCAGTAAGAATGCGTACAGAATAAGAAATGTAAAGAGACTGAACAGTAAGGTGTGCACCATAGGTGGACTCAACCCACCGCCGTCCGTGGCGATGACCACAGGATGCAGAGATCGCCACCAGCGAATGGAAAAGAAAACCAAAGGAACATTGGCAAACGCAATAATCCCGTAAACAGCGGCCAGCCGAGCCCGGGTTCTCCCGGATAGGCTGTGCTGCAGGACAATGTATGCCAGATACATGAACCACATAACCAGGGTGGATGTTAAGCGCGCGTCCCATGTCCACCAAGTGTTCCACACGGGACGGGCCCACAGCGGCCCTGTTACCAGAACCAATGTAGTGAAGAGCGTCCCGATTTCTGCGGAGGCCACGGCCAAACGGTCGTAGCTGTCGCGGCGGGTTCGAAGATAGCCAATACCAGCCGCGAAGACGACAAAAAACGCAAAAAACCCAATCCACGCTGATGCCACATGGAAATAAAAGATTTTTTGGATGATCCCCATGGTGCGTTCCACAGGTGCGTATCCGAAAATAACGTAGAGGTTGGTCACCATCAAAAGACTGAGGACTGCCGGCTGCCACCAGTGCATGTTACACCTCCAGGATGAAGTCAAAGAGCAGAATCGGTAGGATCAAAAACATCACATCAAAGAGCCCCACCATGTACAGCCAGGGAAGCCAAGCCCCTCCGGAGCCCAATGCCGCTCCCGTTACCTCCACGAGGGCTAGGAGCAGGGGTATGCTCATGGGCAGAGCCAGAATGGGAAGGAGGACGGGCTGGTCTTGGGCCTGCCACGTGATACCCGCAAAGAGGGTGGCAATGCAGCTGAGACCTAGATTGCCCAGGAACATCACTGTGAGCAGCAGGATCCCGTTCACGGGTCCTTTGAGATCCCAAAACACAATACTTAGGGGAACAATGGCTGCGGTTAAAGCCAAAAGCAGCAGGAAATTGCCGCCGGCCTTGGCTAAGAACAAAATGCTTCGTTCTTCAATGGCCAGCAGAAGTCCCAAATGACAGTCATGTTCTTGCTCTTTGGCGAAGCTTTGGTTCATGGTAAAGAACGAGGAAAAGAGCAGGATAATCCAAAAGAACGCCGCTGCCCAGCTTTGATCCAGTGCTGGTATGGACTGCAGCTGCAGACTAAAGACAAACAACAGCAGGATGGCAAAGACCAGCGCTGCCAATAGGGATGCCGGACGCCGCAGGGTTTCCCGTAGGTCCTTGCCAACCAGCAGCAGAATGTGGCGAAAGTACTGCTTCAAACCAGTCGGCCCCCCTTCAGCTGCAGTTCTCGGTAGGGCAGAGGTTCCAGTTCCTGCAGATTGTGGGATACCACCATCACATGACGATCTTCCGCGAGCAGACGTCCGAGAAAGCTCCGGAGCCACTGCTGTCCCGCCTTGTCAAGGCCTGTAAAGGGTTCGTCGAACAGACACAGACGAGGATTCTGCAGCAAGAGACGACCTAACGCCAAGCGCTGCAGCATGCCGCGCGACAGCATGCTGCCTTGCAGTCCTGCTGCCGGCTTCAACCCTATTTCGACCAGGACCTCCGCTACTCGGTCCGCCGTGTAGGTATCGTGCAACTTCGCGAAAAACACGAGGTTTTCTGCCACCGTCAATGCCTTGTATACCATGGGCTGGTGACCTACATAGCCAATCTCGCCAAAGGCAGCGCCGCTGATTTGGCCGCTGGACAGCGGCGTCAGACCAGCTACGACCTTTAAGAGCGTGGTCTTTCCAGCTCCATTGGGCCCTGTAACAGCCACTAAAGTGCCAGGTTCCAAGGTGCAGCTGATGTTCTGCAGGATGCGGCGATATCCGATGGTTTTGGAGACTGCCTGCAGCGCAATGGAAGCCATGGGCGACCTACCTTTCCAGCTATGGTTTGGGCGGGTTACGGAACAGCGGGATCAGCACCAACACAACAATGATCAAGAACATGGCCCCTAAGAGAATGAACTCCACAAAACGGCCTCCTTTCAGCGGCGCTTCCACAACAGCCACAGTCCCCCAACGTACATCAGGTAAGAACCCAGCCAAATCCATGCCACCAGCGGTTTGACGCTGATCTGGAGAAATGCCGTATCGTGGTCCCAACCAGACAGATGGAAGTAAATATCTTCCCGCCAGCTGCCAAAGATACCGATGTTCGTGGCCGGCTGGTGGTAGGTGGGATGGAAGACCTTACTGCTCTTGACGGCGCCAATGGTTCGCTGCCCCTGCTGGACATCCAATGTGCTGGAAACCGTCGTGTACATTCCTGAAGAGCGGTGTTGGAGGCCGTCATAAACCAACGTATAGCGGCCGATGGTCACGGTATCACCGGGATCCACTGGCTGCAGAGTTTCTAGATTGAAGAGGGATCCCGTGATGCCTAAGGCAATCAGGACCACGCCAACATGCACCATGTGGGCGGGCAGTCGCCCCCGCTGCCGGAGGCTGTCTAGGGCAATAGCCGCCACGGCCCATGCGCAGAGGGCGAACGCCAGCAGGGCGAGCCAGTTCCGGATGCCGAGCACAGCGAGGAAAATCAGTGCTGCAGTCGCTGCTAGGGCTGGAACCACCAAGGGTTTCCACGTGGCAGGTGTCTCAAACCAACGCAGAATGGGCAGCAAACCAAAAAGGCCCAGTAAAGACAGCCAAAACGGAATAGTCAGCTGGTTGTAAAAGGACTCCTGCAGGGCAATGGAGCGGCCGAACCAACCGGAAAAGTAAGGCATCATGGTACCGATGAACACACCCACCGTAATGAACAGTAAAATGGCATTGGTACCGCGAAACACACCATCCATGGTGGCAATGGGTGCCGACTTGGTGGTCTCCAGCTGCCTATGCCCCTTGAAGAGGCCGGCAGCACCCGCAGCAATCAAGACCACAATGAACACCAGGAACGCCTGCCCAACCCGGGAGTCGCTGAAGGCATGTACGGAGTCCAAGAGGCCGCTGCGGGTGAGGAAGGTGCCGAAGATGCAGAGGATAAAGGACAGAAACACCAAAATGACGTTCCAAAAGGCAAATCCGCGACCCCGCCGCTGTAGGGCCAGTGTATGTAGAAGAGCTGTAGAGGTCAGCCACGGGAAGAGACTGGCATTTTCCACGGGGTCCCAAGCCCAATACCCGCCCCAACCCAACTCTGTATAGGCCCACTGCCCACCGGTGACAATACCGGCTGTCAGAGCTACCCAAGCACCCAACAGCCAAGGCCGGATCCAGCGATGCCAAGGAAGGTTGGTCCCCTGGAAAAGGCTGACAAGGACGATGGCGAAGGGAACGGTATAAAGGGCAAATCCCAAAAATGTAATGGGTGGATGAATAATCATGCCAAAACTCTGCAGCATGGGGTTTAACCCTGAGCCGTCAGCCGGAACCTGCGCCAATGTGCGAAAGGGAGGCGTGGCCGTGAGCAGAATCAAAAGGAAACCTATGCAAACCAGCTGGATCACAGCCGAGGCTCCAAAGCCAATACTTTCAGGAAGTTTGGCGCGATGAACCAGTGGCGGCAGTGCCGCGGTCAAAAGCAGCCAGAAGAGCAGCGATCCGGCCTGGCCTGCCCAAAAGGCACTGAACTTGAAGTACCACGGCAGTTCCAGCTTGGTGTAATTGGCCACGTATGCCAGGGAAAAGTCACTGGTCATCAGGGCGTGCCAAAGGATACCGGAAGCGATCACAATAAACAAAAAAGAAGCCTGGGCAGCGCCCCGGGCACTTTGACGGAAATTCCAATTATCCTGCTGCATTCCAAGATAGCCAACGGCGATACTGTAAAGCATAGTTAAAAAGGAAAAAACTAGTGCAATGTTGCCGATGGTTGCCATGAACAACACTCCTCAACCGATTATTCCGCTGCTTGCTCTTCGTACTTGGAGGGACACTGCAGCATTAATTTGGATACCTGGAGGACATGATTGTAATCCAAGCGACCCTCCACAATGACTTCATCGCTGTGCAAAAAGTTGTCAGGCATGGCCTGTATGCCGCGGGCTGTCAACTGGTATCCATTTTCTTCCATGATG
>PWMW01000347.1 GCA_003559095.1 Clostridiales bacterium
AGGTTCCGGTTCTTCACCGGGCCTTAGCTCAAAGTCGACCAACTGTGCCGAAGGCCTTAAGCCTGGACGATCCACCCGCATATTGAGGCGCACTGCATAACGAACTTGGAAGGCAATGCCCTGCTGTACCTGGGGTATCCTTGGTTCCACCATAATGACTACTGTATAGGATCCACCGGCGGAAAAGGGGATCCGTACCAGCCCTTGGATGCGCTGTTCTTCGCCGGGGAATACCCTGACGGATGTGCGATCCAACTCCACCCAGTCGGCGGCTGTCAGTTCGCCTTCTTCGGGAATGGCATAGGCGAGACTGCCGTTACGCAGTTGGATCGGCCGATAGAGAGTCAGATCCACAATCTCTTCTTCAGCTCCAGGCGTAACCACCACCTCGAACTCCTGAATATCTCCAGGGCGAAGGTCGAGGTCAATGACCAAAGGGCGGACGCCGGCGGCCATTCCCTGAGAAGCCATCGATGCTATGACGATTGCTGCGATGATAAGGCCTAAGACAAGCTTTTGTTTCACCGAAACCACCCCTTCTTCATTTACCACCAGTTTAGCAGGGTACTATCAAAAAAAGCTGAAACTTTCGTCGACAAACGTTTGCTGCTCCGCATTAAGTTCTCACATTCGTTCACCATTCTAGCCGAACAATCTATTGCGCAGTAGCACTGTGCAGCGTTAGTTTGATGACTCCTGGGTAGAGACCTGGAGGCAGTTCGTCAAAACGTTGAGCATTGATCGGAGCCGAAAACTTCAGAATGAACATTCTCTGCCGAGCCGTGTCGCTAAACTGAGCGTACCGACCCTCTTGACCACTGCCTCTGGTTCCGAACTCGTCACCGGGTTCATCTGTGATTGTGATGCTATCGTTCTCCTCCGACTCCAGGAACTCGAAGAAATCTACCTGGGGAGCAATTACAAAATCCTCACTAACCTGACCGGTGCCGCGCCACCAGGTGTCAATCGGGCCAATGTCAAACTCGTTGTTCGTGAAACGACTGCTCAAATTTTCTTCGGCAGTGAACAAATACGCTGCGTTGGATCGAATGGTGACATCCCACAGGATCCGGTAGTCCGGGTTTTCGAGGAAGTCCGATAGATTCAAGATATGCAACCCGTTGATCAGTTCCAGGTAGGGCCCCCGAGGGTTCTCCACGATAATCTCTGCGAACTGATCAATTCTTACGGCTACATCAATTTGATCCTCAGCCAACAGATCTCCGTTGCTGCCATTGGCCAGGGCAGAACCGGACAACAACAGTCCTAATATTAGCGTCAATACCAATAACCGTCTCATTCGAACATCCCCCTCTATCATGTATGCTTGCGTATTTCTTTCTATGGAACCGTAACCAAAAACATATCGCCAATGCCTACCTAGCAGATAAGGTGAAGACAATGACCCCTTGATAGCTCCCGGCCCGATAGACCCAATCATTGTCAATACCGAAGAAAAAGTCCTCCGTAAATGAACCTGGCTGAGTAGCGGTGCCGTTACCTTGGAAGACGTACCCGTTCCCATCACCATCCAAGAGTGGCTGGAATTGAGAATTGGAGTTCAACGGGCTCTTGATGCGCACCTGTTCTTTCGGGAACACGTAGTCGTTAGAACCGCTCATCATCCAATCCTCGGTACTCACCGTAACCTGCCAAGGGAACCTGACACCGGTCAAGGACACCGTTACAGGCTGGGGTTCACCACCGTTCAAAGCCTCATAAAAGCCTGTGGCCTGAGTAGCCTGAATGTCGATAGCATTGGGCTCCACAGTGAATGAAAACCCTTCCTTCAAAATGATAAAAACGTAAAGCCTCTGTTTCAGCACTCGGCCATCGGCAGATCCCTCTTTCGGGATGATTTCGGACACATATGCGGTACCCGGCTGCAGTGTCTCAATGGAACTACCGAGAGTAATTCGGTAGATGAACTCACCGCGGTCGTTCTGCTGCTGTATCAAGAGCGGATGACCTTTGTAGTCACTGGCATCCTCCCAGTCCTGGGCTCCTCGTTGAAGGGTACTTGTACCTCGACCCCGAAGCTCTACCTTTATGCTGCCCGGGACGCCCCCGGAAAGATTTCCATCGCTGTCGATTCTCTGAAAATCAGTGAAGTCTCCGACCACACGTTTGCCGCTAAGAAAACCCGGCTCTTTAACAGCTCGAACGACGGGCGACACCAGTTGTAACCCCGGAACCAGTTCAACCTCAATGACAGCGGCCGGTGAACCAGCGTCGTATTGGTTCAGTGTAATCCCATAATCAAGGAGGACATTTTCTATTGGTTCGAAAAGGTTTGTCTGGCTCGAATCCAGTAGTCGCCACCGGTAGGTAACTTCTATATCATTATTACTAGTACTACCTTGGACGGCGGCGGTACCAAAACCCACACTGAAAAGGAGTGTTATCGCCAAGACCACTACAGCATCAAGAGGGCGCCAGCGAAGCACCGTTCTGTTCATTAAGCCGTTCATCCTCATCATCTACCCCTCCCTCGCCTCAACAACAACGGATTCTTTCTGGCTGGCAAGATGATCATCCATGAACCGAATCATCTCCAGCATACTTTGAAAATTGTAGACGGCCCCCGTCTGGACATGTGCCACCTGCCCCTGCCAGGTTCCGTTCTCAGTATAGTAAACTCGAACCATAAAACTGGCAGTACCAGTGCGTTTTGTGGTTTTTGCGACCATGACCGGCAGCCCTCCTTCTCCATACAGTCTGCTGATAGTGTAACTCTACCACTATTGAATCAAAGGAATATGAAAAACTTCTCAAATTATCCTCAAAAAACAACGAAAAAAGCCCGGAATTCCTCCGGGCCTTTGACAAAATTTCATCTCGTTGGCTCATACCTGAAACTCATTCAACAAATCAAGGGCTTCGTCACCGTTTTCCGCCGACACCACTTGGAAGTCCACACCGGCCTTGGCCTTGTCACCTAGGATCGAGGTGCGCTTGAGACGCCGCGTGACCACCGAAGCGCCTAACTCATCGGTATTGGGAAGCAAAGCCATCACCTGTCCGTCCCGCCATTGGCAGATAACATCACTTTCCCGTAAAGCTTTCTGCAGAGCATGGAGCATTTCCTCGCCTGCCTTTTCATCCTTTGTCGTCACCGACAGCAGCGAGAATGGGCGTTTGTGCCGGCGCAGCCGACGCCGTTCCACATCTACCATGGATTCAAACATCGGAGCATTGCAGATGAACGCACCGACCTCATTGGCGGTACCGTCCACCCAAGCTTTGAGATCTTTCGGCAGCACCGATAATGGCTGCTTCGCTTTCCGAACCAACTCCCGGAGCTCTTCGCTGGGTTCCAAACCAAATTCTTCGTCCAGCATTTCCGCGCATTGCTTGAATAGCTGCATACCTTCACTGTAACGATCCGCGGCTATCAAGTTTTCAATGGCCGACTGGTACAACTCTTCACGAAAGGGATCTCGGGAAATGGCTGCCTTGAGAAGGGCCACAGCCCCTTTGTGATCTTTCTTTTCCTTGAGAATGTTGGCAGCAGCAGCCACTGTCTCCAAGTACATTTCGCGGTATGTTTCCCGCAGGGCAGCTGTCCAATCTTCATAAAGAAATTCACTGAGAAAATCACCGCGGTACAGCTCCAATGCACACAACGCTTCCGTTAGCGAGGCTTCCGGATCTATGCTCCGTTGGGCCTTCGAAGCCGCCACCGACGCATCAAATTCCTTAACATCCAAGGCATCGGGTTCCTGCATACTGTACCAGTAAAGACCATTCGAACTGCGGATCCTAGATTCTCGGCCTTTGCGGTTGCGCTCCGGCTCAATGACCCGACGAGCGTTATACACCGCTGTGTGCAGACTCGGGCCCGCAGATTCAAGATCCGCATCGGGCCACAGTAAGTCCACTAGGACATCACTGGGAATCTTCTCGCCAGCCCTGGCTGCCAGATACTTCAGCAGTGTAAGGGCCTTTTTGGATTTCCACTGATCCAATGTAATTTGCTGTCCATTGACAACAAGCTCGAAGGCTCCGAACATGCGTATCTGGACACCTCTGCGTGTATCGGGCATAGCCCGCCCTCCTCTTACGCCTAGCAGAATCGCAACATCAATCCACTGCTAACTATCTTATTTCTAAGATCTACCTCGAAAATCCTCTTTATAAATCTACATTTCTCAAAACCCTAGAATGGACTACCTTACACCATGACGGTGTCTGTCTGCCGCACGAAGCCGGCGCACACCCAGCCTATGAACGTGTTGGTCTCCCTGGCGAGCTCTTAACAAGAGACGCAACATCGCTCTCGCTGCGGTTTCTCCAAGGCGTTCGGCCTGTGGTTGCTCGGATTTCCGGGGAAGTCCACACGTTCCTATTCCCACCAAAGGAATGTTCCCGTGACCCCCTCAAGAGCCTGGGATAGGGCTCGCAATCCACAGAGGAACTCCACTGCGCAGCGCCCCAACCTGGTTCTGTAGATTTCGCAGCTTCCACCAATGGCCTGTCAAGGTTTTGGCACCATCTCGCCTGGCTGTGGGTAAACAATCCCTATTATCGATATAACAAGTCCCTGGAAAATTGCGCGCAAAAACTTTCCTGAGCGATACTGACCTTACATAGTGCGAATTGACTCAAGTGGTGTTAGGCCAGCGATTCCATTGCGGTATTCACGCCTAACCGCTGCCCAATTCCACACTTCAACGCGCAAAAAAAGCAGTCACCGTTACCGGCAACTGCTCCTGGCATCTGCATGTTATTGTCTGAACACGACTTGATATGATTCCAACCCTTAGAACAGGAAGCTCATCCCAGCATAAAAGCCGTTGCGGCCAGCGATGGGTGTCAACCATTTGGCCTCAAGACTTACACGGGGCGACACGTCGAAGCGAGCTCCCACATAAACGCCGAGACCATCTTCGTATTCCATATCCACCAGAAGACCCAAGCGTTCGTTGATCGCCACGTCCACACCCGCTTCGAGACGGAGCGTCCTTCCGATGCCCATTGGGTCCAGATCGATCTTCACCGGATAGAAACTGGCATGAATCACAGTTCCCGGCTGCGGTTCCCTGCGTTCAGAGAATCCCAAGAAAACGGCGCTGCTGCGAATGTCCACAGAAAAAGCTAGGGTCTGCAGCGCTGTCACATCCAGTCGGGCATGGACACCGAAGTCGTCCCCGTCCCAAAGCATACCCATCTTAACACGGCTGGGATCTGGTGTCATCTCCGGACGTATCACAGGGAGGAACAGATCAAGACCTCTAACCGTCCCCATCGCCACCATGGAATCGTCACTCGGCAGTTGATCGGCCGGCAGCGATTCTCCCCAAACTTACAGGA
>PWMW01000032.1 GCA_003559095.1 Clostridiales bacterium
TCATCTACGGAACCAGGGTTTCGCTGCAGGTCGGATTAATCAGCGTCTCTATTGCCGCCTTCTTCGGCACACTTCTGGGATTGGCGGCCGGCTACAACAGCAGAGCGGACAACGTCATCATGCGCTTCATGGACGTGCTGCTGGCCTTCCCCGGGATTTTGCTGGCCATGGCCGTGGTGGCAGCTCTCGGACCGGGCCTATATAATGTCATGATTGCAGTGGGCATCTGGGCTATCCCTATTTACGCCCGCGTGACGCGCGGTTCCGTCCTCAGCGTTAAGGAGAAGGAGTACGTGGAAGCCTCCCGAGCCGTGGGCTGCGGTGAGTTCCGCATTGTCTTCCGACACATTCTGCCCAATATTGCCGGCCCGCTGGTGGTTTTATCTACCATGCGCATCGCTACCTCCATTCTATCCGCGGCCGGTTTAAGCTTTCTCGGTTTGGGCGCTCAGCCGCCCATCGCTGATTGGGGCGCCATGCTCAGCGCCGGCCGGCAGTATGTCCGGGAAGCACCCTGGGTAGCTATCTGGCCCGGTGTGGCCATTAGCCTAACTGTTCTGGGGTTCAATCTCTTCGGAGAGGCCCTGCGCGAGGCCCTCGATCCCCAGGCTCACAAGCGCTGATCCTTCAGCGCTGCCGATGCTGCAGATACCATTGCCAAACCCCCGCACTTGCCAAAAGCCGGGGGTTTGGCGCGCCAATATGAAATTTGTAAGCTGCCTTACAGACGACAATGGGGTGCTCTGCTACACTACAACTACGTGACGGGGTTCAGCCAAAGAGCCGCTGCGGCAGCGGTAACAGCTTGGTCAGGCAAAATGGTCGCTCTGGCGTCAACAATACGAGCGTGGGAGGGTATGGCATGACAAGGTATTGGGCAAGAACACTGTGGTTTGCCTTCATTAGCCTGCTGCTGATTGGTTCGGTGTCGTCGCTGAAGCAATCTGCCTGGGCTTGGGAAACCTCTGGTCAGAATCGGATCCTTGGTGAGCCGTCGGGAGAACAATGGGGAAGCAGTGCTGTGGTATCTGTGGAAGGCGTGGGAACGATTCGCTTTGACCCCACCCAGGTGCGGTCAAAACGACCAGAACTTTTTCAAGAAGGACATTTTTCGCTGTTTGATGTCTTGGTACACCTACACCAAAAGGGCCACTTCACAATGGAGTATCACTTTGACGAGTCCCTCAACACCTATGTCATTGATGCTCTGAACGGCAGCGGCCATTGGTGGTACAGCGCGTACTACGATGGCGGCTGGCCCGAACGCAGTGTGTTTCGCATGGATCATTATCCGTACAAAGATGCCATGGTTATCCAGTTCCGGACAACGTCCCCGGAGTTTTTGGCAGAGGTGTACCAGACGTACCGCGACGAAGTGAAGCGGCGGCAGCAGAGCGGTGGTAGGGTGGTGATTCCCACGGTCGAACTGCGGGGACGCACATTCACCAAGCGTTTTGACAACGTCGAAGTGATAGCCCACAACCTACGAAATGATGTCTTCGTCGAAGGCACAGTGACCGCCATCGATGTGATCCTGACCCTTGGTGCCGCTGGCCTCATCACCTATGAGCTTCAGTGGTATGACTCCATTGGCACAGCCGATATTGTGCGCAGCTATTGGGTCAATGGCATTAACGGGGATAGCAGTGAGGGCCGCTTCGGCTTTGTCTATGAAGCAGGCTCGCCATCGTACCGCTTCTTCCGGGGCAATCACAACCACATCCCGTCGGACATTCGGGTAATCAATGCCCCAGAGTATCTGGAATATTTCTGGATCTGCATCTGATCCCGTGCGTATGGAGAGCGACAAGAAGCCCAAGCCTGTACAAGTTACGGCTTGGGCTTCTTGCTTGTATATCCCATCATGGGCGCTGCCGCCAGGACATGGTCCGGAGACAAACTACTGCCAGCGCAGGACGTTCACAGAATGCGGTTCCAAAGTTACGCTCATGCCCCTGCGGTAGCTGCCCAACTCTTGTTGGCGCATGGTCACGTCCTGCCGATCCACATCATTGTATGCGTCTTTGGACGCACCGTTGATGGTAAAAAGCACCAGCGAGTCTGCGTCCTGATCAACGTTCAGAACGATGGTCTGAGCATCGCTGGGGTGCTTGTTCACCAGAGCCACGGCCAGACATCCATCCTCAGAATGACGGGTTGCCACAGCGTCGATCAGCTGCACAGCCGCGGCCCGTCCTTCTTTGTCCTCCATGATCATGGTCGGAGGATCCTGCAGCCAGTGATCGAGAACTTCGTCCCCCAGCTGCTGGACGTAAAGTTCAAACACGTGATACGTACTGCGCAGGACCAATCCGTCAGGATGGGTGAAGATACAGCCCCGTGTATTGACCACAGGAGCAAAGTTGGCCATGCCGACAATATGGCACTGGCGATGCATGCCGTTGAGGAAACACGCTGTGAAGACGGCATCAGCCATGGTATACTGCCAGTTCTCATCGTTCTTGTCCCGGGGCTCCAAGTATTCAGCTGCCGTTGTCCCCTGCCGGCTGGTATGAACGTTCGGGTGATGCCAGCCCCGCAGGTTCCATTCGTCAAAGGCGATCTTGATGGAACCATCCAGCTGCATGGCCTGCAGCAGTCCGTGAACCTCTTCCACCGAACGTGTGACGTTTTCCGTATAGACCATGCACTGCTCATACGACGCTAGGTCGTTCTCCTGGGCAAGACGGTCCCAATAGCCGTGGATGGAGATCCAATCCAGAATGTCGCCGGCGTGCTTCAGCAAGTTCACATTCCAGTCCACATCAGGCAGCGCCGCAGCGGACAACTGGGTGGTGGGATCCACATGCTTGATCATCTTGGCGGATTCCTTGACCAGCCGACCCCACTCTGCGGCGGATTTGGCGCCCAACTCCCAAAAACCGTAGTTTTCGTTACCGATACTCCAATACGTTACACTATGGGGTTCGGGAAACCCATTCTGGCGACGCCAGCGGGCGTAGCGCCCTTCGCTGACCAGATTGCAATATTCTACCCAATCGCTCATTTCTTCGGCGGTGCCGGTCCCGGCGTTGGTGCAGATATACGGTTCGCAGTCCAGCTTACGGCACAGTTTCACGAACTCGTCTGTGCCGAAGGTATTTGGATCTTCCACACGCCAGGCTTTATCGAACATGGGGATGCGTTGGTGGCCCACTCCCTCTTTCCAGTGATATGCAGACACAAAACAGCCTCCAGGCCAGCGCAGAATGGGTACCTTGATCCGCCGCATGGCCTCGAGGACATCGGTACGGAAACCGTCTTCATCAGCGAACGGTGATTCTGGATCATAGATACCACCGTAGATCTGCCTGTGGAAGTGTTCAATAAAATGCCCATAGATCATGGGGCTGCGGCGGCCATGCACTCGGTCTTTTTGAATATGGAGTTTCATGTTCCATCGACCCTTTCCTGGAAATGTCGTTGGGAAACGCTGGGCCCAAAAACATGAATACCTTGGCGGTGGCAGCCCTCCCGAAGATCGCCAATGATTCCATCGGCCCAGACCTGGACTTCGATGTAGCGTTCGGGTCCGTGTTGGCCCTGGGCATTCCACATCTGGGGCAGGCCATAACGGGCCACCAGTTCTTCCATCTCCGGCAGGGTATAGACCTGCCGCCGGTACTCACGTCCGTCAGTGACCCGGGGACTGAATGTGGGGAACAAGTCGCCATAGGTGAACGAAAGCTGGTCTGCGGGGAACAGGGAGAGATGCCCTTGGATACAGGCGCCGTCACGGTACCATGTCTGCAGCCAAGGACAGGCAGACACCACCATATAGTGGGGCGTTTGGCGTTGGGGCTGGCCGCCCTTGGCCAGAAACCGCTGCCGCGCCAAGGCCTCCAGCTCCTGCCGACGCTGCAGATACCCGTCGAATCGCTGCGCGGCAAAAACACCGTTCACCCGTCGGAGCTCGTCCAGAACGCGCTGTGCTTCGTTCACGGACAGATCAGAGAGGTTGCGGAACGGACCGGTTTCCCGTTCAAAATAATGGTACAGCCATTGGATACGAGCCTCTGCTGGCATGGACACGACCTCCAGAAAAGCGTGACCCGGTGAGTACAGCTCGGACAACATGCAATTGGACCCGGATCCCATAGTTCTATGACGCCAGTTACATGGTGGCCGGGGTTCGCACAGCCCTTCACGGTACAACGGCAGCATAACACCGGAGTGTCCACGAAATCAATGATTGTAAGGGCACACTTTTTGGCAGAGGTTACATTCGGTGAGCGCTTCGCTGGACAGGTGTTTGTGAAGTTCCCTGGCCCGCTGCCGAGCCCGCTCATCGGAAGACTCGAACAGCTTAGGAATGGTACAGAGGCCAAAGTCCACAGCATACGGCCGCACAGCGCCCACAGGACAGGCATCTATACACAGCTGACAATCCCCGCAGAACTCTCCGGCAAACGGATCAGAGGGCGGTTCCTGCGCCAACACAGCATCTGTCAAGATAACTCCCAAACGGATATTGGAGCCCAAATCAGCATGGGTCACCAGCGTATTCTTACCGACACGGCCAATTCCAGCCAAGATAGCAGCCCGCTTGTAGCTGATCTTTTCCGCCAAGCGTGCCTCGTAGCCCAAATCCGCAATGAACTGGACCAGTTGGTACAGTCGGCGATGGATCAACTCGTGATAGACACCAGCGAACAGGCGCTCGTTGTGGACGATGGTATCAAAGATATCATCGCGCGTGTGTAGTGCCACCACGATCACCGACCGACATTGGGGGAAGACCTCACTGGGGTCCGGAAAAACGGACTCACGGTCGAAGTTTCCCACCACCTTAGGATAACGTGGGAACTCCTCAGGACTGGCCACGCCCATCAAGGCAAAACCCAGCTTTTCCAAGGCATGCTGTCGAATGTCCTGCTTGAGTACTTCCGGCGCATCCATTGCATCGAACCTCCCGTCTATTTTGACTGCCTTTTCACGACACAGTCATCGGCCTTAATGTTACATGGTGACGGTGTTCGCCAAGACCAGCGGCGATCCCTGCCCGATGATACCTGGCCAACCGAAACTGAAAGGCCCGCTCAGCGGAGATGGGACACACCTGTCACTGTGGTATCGTCACAGACAGGCCGCTGGTTCGCAGGCTGCAAACAGGTCTTTTAAGAGAATCGATCACCTTGGATCTGGCTTCAGTAACGCTGCCTGCTGTTGGGCTGCAAAGGCCAGCTGATCTTGGCCCATGGTTCGATGGATTGCAGCCATGCCTTCATAACACTCTGCTTTGACCGCATTCCAACGTTCGCCTTCCATCCACTGCACAGCATACTCATAATGCAGCAGGGCTGCCTCCCACTCTCCTTGATTGCGATGAAGATCAGCCTTCCGTTTGTGGTTAAGACCGCGTTCCGGGTTCTTGAGGATAGCCTCATTGACACGGCGCCGGGCTTCTTTCATCTGGCCCAAAGCTTCATAGGCTTCAACGAGGTTGAAGGATAGATACTCATCCTGCGGGTCGATGGTCAGACCGGTGCAGAACGCGTCAACGGCCTTGGCAAACATGCCCTGCGCCAGATAGAATGACCCCCAGTTGAGATACGCTTCCGTCGAGTGCGGCTGCAGTTCGGCTTGTTGTCCCAGACAGAAGGCTGCTTGGTCCAAGCACCCCTGATCGAAGTACAGGAAAGCTAGACGCTCCCAGAGATACACCGTATCACCGGCAAAGAGTTGTGGGTGTTCGGCCTGGATGGCGGCGAGCTGGGCCCGAAGATGGTCCAGGGAACCCAAAGCCCGTTCCGGGTTGTCCAGCAGCCACTGGATGTGGTCTAACTGCCATTTGGCCTTGGTTTGCTCTGGAATGGGGACATTGGTGCCGATGTGCTCGGGCGGGATACGCGCTTCTACCCACTGCTTCATGGCTCGCCCAGCTTGGCTCTGACGAAAATCCAGGACCAACCAGTGACCGGGCCGGTGTTCATACATTGTTTGGGTATAGATCTGCCGGAAACCTTTCTCGTAAACAGCAGGCCCCTGCCAGGGCATGGGCAGTGCCCGCAGATCAGGTTCAGGAACCCGACCCATGTAGTAGTCCTTGTATAGGCCATAGTAGAAACTCTTGGTTTTGCCGTCATCCAGTGAGTCCAGGTACATCTTCAGGTTTTGCTTCTGCTCCTCCGCCTCTTTCTGGGCTTTCTTGCTCTGATTGCCCGGGACAATCTCGCCAATATCCAGCATCTTGATGACAAAGGCTCGCCGTTCTGCCGGTGATGCAAACCAAACATACAGGTTCCTCATTGGACCAAACCTCCTTATGGGGATGTATCCTGGGGATGTATTCTAATGTATACACCCGCGAATTTGGGTTTGGTTACGGTGCTCTGATAGCTGAAGCTCTCAACCCACATGACAGCGCGTCCTTAAGTGGGCGTGACCAACTAACAGCCCACTCTCCCTGACCTTGCATGGCCTTCACCTAGTACTTCCGGCCCATCCAACCAATTGGTTGGACACTGAAGCATTTTGGGTATTGAAACAACCACCAATCACCAAGGCATTGGGATAATTTTGGTTGAATGGCGTAAAAATATCTCTTTTTTTTGGCTCGCTAGGCTTAATTCGAAAGTTTTCGTCAAAAAATTTGCCTGCTTTGAAGGAATTTCTGAAGAACTGCAGAATATGAAAAGCAACCGGTCCAACCGGTTTGCATAGGAGGTCGTACAATTGCCTGTTAAGGACCAAGATTACGAAAAAGTCGCTCAACAACTGCAGCAAAATCTGACAACGGGGCTTTGGCCCGAGGGAGCCAAGATTCCGTCAGAGAGACAGCTGAGTTCGGAGTTTCATACAAGTCGCAACAAGATCCGCAGAGCCATTGCGCAGTTGATCGCCGATGGATATCTGCGGACGGTACCTGGCAGCGGAACATATGTGGCGGAACTTCCTCGTAAACAGCGGGCCGCAACCAAAAACATTGCCTTTCTCATCTGTACACGGGGTAAGCCACATTACACCGTCACCAGCAACTTGTTCTTTGCCGAAGTGCTGCGAGGAGTTGAATACGAAACGCGCCGTCGCAACTACCACTGCATTGTCTCCATCATCGACGAGGAAAACAGGAACTATAACGAGCTGCAATCAATCATCAACAAGGTTGATGGGGCAGTGGTTTGCGAGCTACGGTCAGAACCCCTGCTGTCCTTCCTCGAACAGAACCTCCCCACCGCGTTGATCAGCCCTTCGGTCAGCTCACGACTTTTGGACAGCATTGCCATGGATAATGCTCAGGGAGTAATGCAGGCCGTTACGCATCTCTACGAGCGGGGCTGCCGACGCATCGCCTACTTAAGCGGTTCCCGGGGCAGTTACCCGGCTCAGCAGCGCTTGCAGGGATATTACGAGGCTTTGGATCAGCTGAGAATACCCCGACGGGACGAGCTCGTGCGGATCTGTGGGTGGAACTTTGATCAGGCCAAGGCCTGTACCGAAGAACTCCTGCAGGACCAAACCTTTGACGGCATCGTCGCCGCATCGGACATCCTGGCCTTCGCCGCCATTCAAGTCTGCAGCGAACACAAACTGACCATACCCGATCGCGTAAAAATTACGGGATTTGACAATCTCGAGACGGCTGAACAGAGTCAACCGCCCTTGACAACCATCTGCGTAAACAAAGAATTTATGGGTCGCCAAGCTGTCAAGCTTCTGGTTGATCGTTTTCAAGAACAGCGGGATTTTGGTCTGCACATGGTTATCCCTACAGATCTCATTGTTAGGGAATCGACATAGGGCTCTGATCCAAGCAAGAAAGGAGGCTTAGCGGGCATACTGGCGTCGTTTCGGTAAAACTACCTAAACCTTAAGGAGTGAAATGAATGGTACGTTGGCGTTTGATCAGTGTAATTGTAGTATTTGCGATGATCTTGGCATCGGCATCGCCGGCCCTAGCTCAGGTAACGATCCGCTTCGTTGGCTGGGGCAGCCTCCAAGAACGTAATAACGTCGAGCGGGTCATCGAACAGTTTGAGGCCGAGAACCCAGATATTCGCGTGGACTGGATCCATATTCCAGAAGACTATTTTCAAATGCTTCAGATCATGATTGCTGGCGGTACGCCACCCGACGTATTCTGGTTGGGAACCGATATCTACCGCGACTTCGTCTATCGTGGGATGGTCTACGACATCACAGAGCGCTTGGCCGCTGATCCAGTCTTGGGTGCCGAGGATTACTTCCTCCAGCCTCAGGAGAACGATCGCATATTCGTGGGCGATAGCGCCTATGGTATAGGTTCTTGTTGGGTATCTATGCATCTGTACTACAACAAAGGTCTTTTCGATGAAGCAGGCCTGGCATACCCTCCAGCCGATCCACACAACCCATGGACATGGGAAGAGTTCCGCGACACGGCAGCCCGTTTGACCATCGACAACCAGGGCCGCAATGCCTTGGATGCCGAGTTTGACAAGAATAATATCGTGCAGTGGGGCCTTTTCTTCCCAACCTGGTGGAAACCGCTGATGTCAGTCATGTGGGCCCATGGCGGCGAAGTATTCAATGAGGATCTCACTGAGTTCGTGTTGGACGATCCGAAATCCCTGGCCGGTATGGAAAACCTGGCTGAGCTGTTCCAAATGGGTATTGTGCCGTTATCCACCGTTCTGGAAGGTGTCGGCATGACCGCTCAACAGATGCTTTCCACCGGACGCGTTGCCATGCACTGGGACGGTTCTTGGGCCCTCCAGGACCTAGCTCTGCTGGACTTCGAACTGGGAACCGGCGTTCTTCCGGTAGCCGAGGGCGAGACCCCTGTGACACCCATCCAAGCACATATCCATTCTATCTACGCAAACACTGCCTATCCCGATGAATCTTGGGAACTACTGCGGTTTATCTCGTCGGAGATCTACCAGAAGGAACTGGTTCGAGCCGGCCTCTGGCTGCCCAGCCAGACCGCTTTAACCGGGGAAGAAGGAATTGCCAAATGGTGGAACGATGACGTTCACCCGCCAGAATATGGCCGGGTGGGAACCGAGTATGTGGAGTACTACGGCCGCACCATCCTAATGCCGCCGGGCACCAACCAAGCATTCTCCGAATTAGGTCAAGCTTTGGATCCTGTCTGGATCGGCCGGGCCGATGTGGTTCAGGTCATTCTTGATACCCTGCCGCTGATGAATCGTGCCCTAGCACGAGCCACTCAGCGTCGCTAGGAGCGGCTAGCCATCATGGGTGGTGGAGGTGGTCCTCGGTCCTCCTCCACCTCTCCTTTTGTCATTCCACGATCATGAATGGAGTGAACTTCGTGAGTAAATTGCTTGCAAAGCCCGCATCTCTACGCCGCCGGCAGATGGTCGCGGGATATCTGTTCATCATGCCCAGTATCCTTGGAGTTGTCATCTGGCTCATTGGCCCCATGATCTACTCCATCTACCTGAGTCTTACAGACTGGGACCTCCTGACAGCGCCCTGGTTTGTTGGCCTGGAGAACTACCAAGAGATCTTTCTGTATGACCGGTTATTCCGCATCTCGCTACGTGTGACACTGGTCTACACTGCTGTGGCCGTGCCTTTGAATCTCGTAGCCGGTTTTTTGGTAGCGCTTCTTTTGAACACAAAGGTTAAGGGCATGGCTGCCTTTCGAACCATTTACTACCTGCCTTCGATCGTACCGCAGGTAGCCAATGCCATGCTTTGGTTGTGGATATTGAACCCAGAATTTGGCCTACTCAATACATTTCTCCGCCGGTTTGGCATACCACGTATCATGTGGCTGCAGGATGAGCGTTGGGTGTTACCTGCCTTTTGGATCATGGGCTTATGGGCAGTGGGTAGCGGTATGTTGATCTACTTGGCCGGTCTTCAAGGCATCCCACAGCAACTCTATGAGGCGGCGGATTTGGACGGGGCCTCCGTGTGGCGGAAGTTCCTTCACATCACGATTCCTCAGATGTCCCCTATCATATTCTTTAATCCCATCATGGGCATCATCGGGTCGTTCCAGATCTTCACATCTGGGTTCCTGATGACTGGGGGAGGCCCCAATAACGCTACCTTGTTCTACGTGTTGTATCTCTACCGCAATGCGTTCCAGTGGCTCAACATGGGTTACGCAGCTGCCTTAGCCTGGATCCTGTTCTTTATCATTCTGGTGTTCACTTTATTGGTATTCCGTTCCCTAGGTGATAAGGTCTACTACGAAAACGTATCGTAACCAACCGGTTCCACGGATCTCCATCCATTTACTGCAGGTTCCCGGCCGCAGAGCTATGGCCGAGCAGGACAACCTGCGAGCACCTGCTGTAGAGGTCCTCAACCAGGCAAGCTGCCCAAGAAAAACACTGTTTCAAGGTCCTCAGAGGGAGGTAGATGCATGGCTTCGCTTCATACAGAACAAAGAACATCGACTACATGGGTTATCTGGAAACCGCGCCTGTTCCGATCGCTTGTTTTGTTGATTCTATTGGCTGGCGCAGTAACAATGATCGTACCCTTTGTGTGGTTAGTCAGTACATCTCTGAAGCCCGCTTCACAGGTTTGGGTGTTTCCTCCCATTTGGATACCTACGCCTGTGCAATGGGTGAACTATGCCACAGCCTTGACCACGCTCCCCTTTCATCGGTATCTGCTCAACACGACGGTTATCGTGACAGCGGTACTGGTCGGGACACTGGCTTCAGCGTCTCTAAGCGCATATGGGTTTGCCCGGCTGCGATTCCCCGGCCGAGACATCGTGTTCATGCTACTGCTGAGCACGATGATGCTGCCACCGGTGGTATTGATGATTCCTCACTTTATCATGTTCCGAACTTTGGGTTGGATTGACACGTTCTTGCCGTTGACTGTTCCAGCCTTCTTCGGAGGTGGTGCCTTCAACGTTTTCCTGATCCGTCAGTTCTTCCGGACGCTTCCTGAAGAGCTCTCCGATGCAGCGCGTATTGATGGCTGTGGTGAGTTCCAAATCTACTACAAGATCATCCTTCCGCTGGCTAAGCCCGCTTTGGCCACAGTGGGTATCTTCACCTTCATGGCTACTTGGAATGACTTCATGGGCCCGTTGATTTACCTCAACTCACCCAATAACCGCACCTTGGCTCTCGGGCTGGCGTCCTTCCGCGGTCTGTATTCCACCGATTGGAATCTATTGATGGCTGCCTCTACGGCCGTGGTCATTCCTGTAGTTATTCTGTTCTTTGTAGCACAAAAATACTTTGTACAGGGTATCGTCTTGACTGGCATGAAGGGGTAAGCTCTTCCCAAATTTGGAACCTGGAGGTAATGATGCACATGTCCCCAGTTCAGACGTTAGTCTCACCGAAACAGGTGAGTAATATTGGCGGGTTTATCGGTGAACGGTTTGAAGCCAATCTGAACGGCCGGCTGAAGAACTGGCACCTAATGGAAGAGTTCATCCGCATGCATGAGGCCAAAGACCATGATGGTTGGTTTTGGCTGGGAGAACAAGTGGGCAAGTGGCTGGACGGTGCAGCTTATGCTTGGTCGATCAGTGGCGATGAGCGGTTAAAGGAAGCCATTGAGGAAATCCTGGTTCGTCTGCGGAAGAGTCAGGAAGACGACGGGTATCTCGGGATAACGCGACGCATCCAACGAACGCCGGTTCGGGGCATGCAGCTCTATGAGTGGTACTACGTTCTTCATGGACTGCTGGTGTGTCATGAGCTCCTCGATTCTGCGTTAGCCTTAGAAATTGCCGTAGATCTGACCGAGTTGATCACTAAGTATTGGGGGACAGGCGAAGGCCAATATCCGCTGGCTGGACCCTATCCTGGCAACGGCCATGATGGTGGCGAAGGGACACTGATCCTGGAGCCGGTGGTTCTGGTCGCCAAGGCTGCTGATCGTCCTGATTTCCTGCGTTGGGCAGAAGATACCTTGGGCATGTGGGATGCCTGGGCAGACCAATATCCCGAAAGTGTCCATACAGGACCGTATTGTCTGATGAAGAAGGCCGCGGCTGGCGAGGTGAAGATTTACGAAATTCGGGAAAACATTCATGCCCACACCTTCCACATGACTTTGCTTGGCTTGGCTGTTCTCTATGAGACCACAGGAACCACCGAGTACCGGGACGTGGTGTTAGGATGCATTCGCGCCATCGCCGACGAGTACGTTTTCATCTCCGGCGGCATGAGTGCCGGTGAACGTTATGTGGAACATCGTTATTACAACCCCCGGAACGAGATCGAAGTGTGCCCTCAGCATACCTGGCTCCTCCTCTTAGAGAAGGCGTTGAACTGGACCGGCGAGGCACGGTTTGCCGAGGAAATAGAGCGGACACTGTTCAACTCCTTCTTAGCAGCGCAGTTGGCCGATGGCAGCAACTGGAGCTATATGACGCCGCTGAACGGACGGGCACAGGAGCCCTTCGGGCCGAACTGCTGCAATGCAGCCGGTCACCGCATCGCCGGGCGCATGCCCGCCTTCGCCTACGGCCAATCGTCAGGTGCCACATGGATCCACCAATTCATCCCGAGCCAACTGCAAACAGACACGGAGGCAGGTATTTTGACGTGGACCTTGGCCACCACATACCCAGAGAATGGTGCCGTTACGATCCGGGCGGCGATAGGTACGCCGGTCAAACATCGTCTGAACATCCGCATTCCGAGCTTTGTTCCCGGTCCGGTGACGGTTCGGGTGGCTGGGGAAACCTTCACAGGTGAGCCGGGCGTCTATTTGAACATTGACCGTGTGTGGCATCAGGACGACGAAGTTAGTTTCTCCCTGCCTTTGCCCGTGAGGGTGATAGCGGACGGCACCAGCGCCGCAGTGTGCCGGGGCCCGATTGTGTACTGTTACTTTCAAGAATGCCAGCCAGAGCCCATGCGGTTTCACTGGATCCGCGGCGTCTACCCGGAAGACGTGGAGCTGCAGGTGGAGGGCCAACAGCTGACCTCCGTAGAGGAGGCAGCGGCTCCCGATGAATTCTTGGGTCCTGGACTCTTAGTCGGCGGTGGCTGTCGTCCCCGGCCAAAACTATTTGCCGGTGAACCGATGCCCGACACCGCTCGCAGCGAAATCCAACGTTTGCTGCTACTGCCCTTTGCCAACCAAGGCCGCGCCCGGGGACACTACGCTGTTTTCCTGCGCCAAGCATAGGCGCCCATCGCAAGAGTCTGAACCGCTGTTCGACGATGAATACCACATTCCAGATTCGGGAGGAGGTGTGCCGCAGGCAGCATCAATCGAGCTTGCGGCAGTCAACAATGGGAACCATGAAATCACTTTCGGCCGCTGACGTCAAGATAACCGATGGATTTTGGCGACAACAGATGGACTTGATGGAAGACGTTGTCATACCGTTTCAAGAAGACAAGCTGCACGACCGGGACGAAGACTCAACCTCCGAGCCCAGCGGTGCGATTCGCAATTTCCGCATCGCAGCGGGATTAGAGGCCGGTGAGTATCACGGGATGGTATTCCAAGATAGCGACGTGGCGAAATGGCTGGAAGCTGTGGCCTATTCGCTCATGGATCGCCCAGATGACCAACTGCAAAGCCGCGCCGATGAAGTGATCGACCTTATCGGCCAGGCTCAGCATCCAGATGGCTACCTGAATACCTACTTCACCATTAAAGAACCCAACAAACGGTGGACCAACCTCCGCCGTGACCACGAACTCTACTGCGCCGGACACATGCTCGAAGCAGCGGTAGCCTACTACGAAGCCACTGGCCGGCGGAAGCTGCTGGATATCATGATTCGCATGGTGGATCACATTGATCAGATGTTCGGCCCAGAAGAACACAAAAGGAAGGGCTACCCTGGGCATGAAGAGATTGAGTTGGCCCTGTTCCGCCTGTACAACATAACCAACGATCCCAAACACTTCGGGCTCGCCAAGTACTTCCTGGACCAACGGGGTCAGGAGCCGCATTATTACGAAATCGAAGCCGCGGAGCGAGGAGAAACACAAAGCGACTATGTGGGTGTAAATCACAGTTACAGCCAAGCGCATCTGCCAGTACGCCAACAGAACACCGCCGAAGGCCACTCCGTACGCGCCATGTATCTTTTCAGTGCAATGGCAGATTTGGCCGCCCATGATGACGCGAAGATGGCGGCAGCCTGTCGGACACTGTGGGACAACGTGGTGAACCGGCGGATGTACGTCACTGGCGGTGTCGGTTCCATTGCCCATGGTGAAGCATTCACTGTCGATTATGATCTCCCCAGCGATTTGGCCTATACGGAAACCTGTGCCGCCATCGGCCTTGCTTTCTGGGCCCGCCGGATGCTGAACTTGGAGTTGAACGGTGAGTACGCCGATGTCATGGAGCGTGCCCTCTACAACGGTGTCATCAGCGGTATCTCGCAGGATGGCCGGAAGTTCTTCTACGTCAACCCGCTGGCCGTGTGGCCGGACGCCGCTGAACATCGCCATGACCATCGCCATGTTAAGACCGAAAGACAGGGCTGGTTCGGCTGCGCCTGCTGTCCCCCAAATCTGGCTCGCGCCGTAGCATCCATCGGACACTACATGTATGCTTCGAATGACGAACAGTTGGCCATTCACCTCTATGGGAGCTCAAAGACGCAGGTGGAGTTCGCAGGTACTCCAGTAGCCGTAACCCAGACCACCCAGTACCCATGGGATGGCAGCATCACCATTGCCATCGATCCAACCCAGGCAGTGCAGTTCCAGCTCCTCCTGCGGTGCCCCGGTTGGGCACAACAGGTGAAGCTGTTGGTTAATGGCGAGGAACAGGAGCTGCAGACAATTCTCCAATCCGGTTACTTGGTTCTGGAGCGCACTTGGGCTCCTGGCGATCAAGTACAGCTCATGTTGGGTATGGAACCTCATTGGATCTACGCAGATCCTCAGATCCGGGCTGCCAGTGGACGTGTAGCTCTGCAACGAGGCCCGATCGTGTACTGTTTGGAAGAAGTAGACAACGGTTCCAATCTTGATGCTCTGGTGGTTCCCGCTGGTGTAGAGTGTTCCGTACAGACCGATAATCAACGGTTTCCAATGCCGATACCGATCATTCAGTTCAATGTTCTCCGAGAACAATGGCCTACTGACGGTTCTCCCTACAGCTCCCAGGCGCCGCAGACCGTGATCGAAGAGGCAACGGCCGTACCGTATTTCCTTTGGAACAATCGTGGCCGGGGTGAACTTACCGTTTGGCTGCGCCAACAACGCTAACGTATCTCAATGCACCGGGTGCTGGGGATTGATGGTGTCTGGGGTGAGGTACGAGCAGCAACCGGTGATGCGAACAGAAACTGCTTATGGAAAACCCCCATCCCGTAAACACACTGGGATGGGGGTTTGAGCATGCACGCTTTCGTGAGCAAGCGTTACTTCCTTACTGCCACTGCAGTTGGGGATATTGGGTATCCGAACCGAAGTTCCAAACGGTGTCGTCCCAACCATCAAACATTAGGTTGGCAGCCTCTTCGTCTGCATCCACCGTACCGTCCGGAAGAATGTAGGCTCCTGGCGTGCCCACCTGCAGTTGGACGGTTGTCCGACCCAACTGAGCCTGTGCTCCCACACCATCGCCTGCTACGGTTCTGTCAAAGTAACTGGCCTGTAAGACGCCGCCCAACCACCCGTAGAAGCCACCGATGTTGGTTCCACCCGTAGGCTCTCCGACACTGAAACACCGATCAATGACTCCACTTTGGTGTTCGCCCACAAATCCACCACCATACTGGTTACTGGCGTTCACATCACCAAGGGCGTAACTGTTTTCGATACTTCCCGAGTTGCCTACGAAACCTGCGAATCCGCCAACATGCCGGTGCGCACTAACTTGGCCAGTGGCGTACGCTTGTCTGATGACACCGCCAAAGTTTCGCCCGACGAAACCACCAAACTCCTTGGCATTCACACCATCTCCCTCTACATGGCCGGTAGCGAAACATCGTTCTAGCAGAGTGTCCTTTGCCAGATACCCCACGAACCCGCCGGCAAACTGAATGTCAGTGACACCTGTGAGATCAAGGTTACCCGAGGCGGAGCAATCTTGCAGGGTTCCGGCTTCGATCCGTCCAGCAAATCCTCCAAAACTGAGAGCAATATCTGAAGTGCATTCTACGTCCGCTGTCGACTGCGAGTCCGTTGCTTGGCCATCGTTGAAGTACCCGAGGAGGCCGCCTGTCACAAAACCTCCCTTGACCATTCCTGCGGCTGAACAACCGGTTAGCTGGCTGTTTGCAAATGAGCCGATCAAGCCGCCCACGGAGTTATTGCCGTGGACAGAGCCACTGAACGAGCAATTGGAGATCTCGCTGTCTACGCTCCAGCCAATCAAACCGCCTGTGATGTTCAAACCGCGAATCTCTGCGTCTACCAGCTGAACGTTGCGGACCACTGCTTCGTTCGCCGCACCGAACAACCCGTTATAACTCGATGATTCCCTGTTGATGGTGAGGTTACTAATCGTGTAGTTCCCGCCGTCAAAGTTGCCTGTGAACGGTTCATTATCCCGGCCAATAGGAATCCACCCGGTGAGTCCGAAACCATCTAGGTCAATATCTACGATAACTCGGAAGTGTGCATCCAGATGGTCACGAACGTTATCAAGTTGGTGCGGCCGTCCAATCAAGTAAGGGTCTGTCTCACTGCCATCTCCAGCCGCGAAAGTGCCCGTACCTATCTGGAACTGGACCTTGACATCCACCCTGTCCTGCAGGTCAGCGATGGTGTACGTCGTATCCGTAACGCCTAGTGCCACATCATCAATCAACCAGTCCGCGACCTCCCAGCCTGGTTCCGGTATTGCTGTGAATATGACCTCCGATTCTTCCATCACGAAGTCACCGGACGTGATGGGATCACCGTCGACTTCAGCGGTAAGAACCCCGTCTCCCTGATCCACAGAAAAGGTCACCATATAAACGCTAACGGCTTCGAACACGGCGGTAACGATCTTGTTAGCATCCATCGTGATTGAGATCGGGTTTTCGTTCCCGGTAAGATCGCCTTCCCAATGGCTGAACTCCCAACCTGTATTGGGCAGGGCTGTGAGCCACACCTCGGTGCCCTCTGAATAGTTAGTGCGCTCTGGGTCCCGTTCCACCATTCCTTCAACGGCATTGACATTTACTTCAAGCCTATAGGTTGGCAGGCCACTTCCTGAGGAGCCACAACCAGTCAGGGCCACAAGACAAGCCAATGACATAACCAATAGAACAGTTGAAATCGCTGGGTTGCGATGATCTGAACTGCACCAGCGCATGACACTACCTCCTTTTTGCTTAGGCCGCTCTTAACCTTCGGAACATTTCCGTCTGCGTCCGTCTCTAGTCGGGTTAGCCACCACAATATTACCAACCGCTGGCAAAAACACCCACCCCTAGACGTTCCGTGTTCCGGATCCTTGGGACCGTTCCACCCCTTGAGCCAGTCGACTCCACCCTACTCCCGAGTCGGTTGGTAAGTCCGTATTCTTATCTACTCCTGCCACTGCAGTTGGGGATACTCATTGTCTGTACCGAAATCCCAAACGGCGGGATCCCAGCCATCGTACATGAGGTTAGTGCTAGTCTCACTCGCGTCGACGCCTCCGCCTGATAGAATAAACGCTCCCGGTGTACCTTCCTGCAGTTGCACAGTCGTGCGCGCCCGAAAGTTCTGGTCCGAAGGTACTGCTGTCGTATCCCGGTCAAAGTACGTACTCACTAAAGAGGCCCCGTGCTGCCAACCTCCCCAGAAGCCACCCCTAGACATTCCGGACTCTAGAACTTTGCCAATGCTGTAACAGCGGTAGATATCTCCACGCACACGGCCGACGAAATTGCCCGCCCACTGGCGAGAAGCACTGGCATCCCCAAGCGCATAACAGTCTTGAATGACTCCAGCGTCGGAATGACCGACGAAACCACCGGCGCCGTCACGGGCCGTTACCGAGCCTGTCGCAAAGCTTTGCTCAATAGTTCCCCCGGTAATTCTGGCCACGAAACCGCCTGCATAGTCCCAGGCCGTAACTGCACCTGCGGCATAGCATTGTCGAATGACACCGGCACTCATTTGGCCGACAAAGCCACCCAGAAGCCGTGAATTGATGAGATTGCCTTGAACGTCGCCCAAAGCATAGCAATTCTCAATTAAGCTATCGCTGCCAATGTTGTTCCCGACAAAACCGCCGCTACCACCAGTATTATGCATTTCCCAAACATACTGCAGATCCACAAAGCCTTCTGCATAGGAGTTTCGGATCGTCCCATCGTCGTTGGTTCCCACAAAACCACCGGCTCTACTCGAGTTGTCCGGCAGTCTGACAGTCACCGCAGCAGCGGAATCTGTGATGGTACCAGCCAGGTTGCGGCCGACAACACCGCCTGCATGGTAGGATCCCTTAACCTGACCCGCCGCAGATACATTGGATAGTGTACCGCCCCTCATAAGGCCAATCAGGCCTCCTGTATCTGTACCTCCTTCGACTATGGTATCTCCGATGCTGGAGCAACCCGAAACCTGGCTATCTGTACATTCGCCAATGAGAGCGCCGGTCATCATTCTACAGAAGACCTCAGCATCCTGAAGCACCACATTTGTGATAACGGCGTTATCCACTGCTCCGAATAAACCGGTGCCATTGTATTCTCGGTTCATATACAGGTTGCTGATCGTGTAGCCGTCACCGTCAAACGTTCCCGCAAAGGGACTGTACGAAATTCCATGCCAACTGTGCGCAGCCTCACCAATGGGGTTCCAGCCACCATCATTGGTATATCCGCTGAGATCTAAATCGGCGATGACCCTGAAATGCTTGTCCAGGTGATTCCGTACATTGTTAAGTTGAGCTGGTGTAGCGATTAGGTACGGATCCCCTTCTTCCCCAGTACCGCCGGCGAACTCGATCCCCACACTCTGGAATTCCACCTGCACGTTCAGATTCTCAGCCAGGGAATCTCGGGTATAGGTGGTGTCCGTAACCTCTAGAGGCGTACCGTTGACGACCCACCCCTTCACCTGATACCCTGCGTCCGGGGTCGCCGTGAACGTAACCTCCGCACCCTGCACCACCATGTCTCCAGAAGCGATGGGCTGGCCATCCGCCTCCCCCGCCAGACTGCCATGACTCCCAATGACCCCGAACTGGACAGCAAACTCAGTGGCTGTTGGAGAGGAAAACACAGCGGTCACGGTCTTGTTGCTGGTCATCGTAATCTCGATTTCTGGATCGTCGCCGCTGGCATCACCGTCCCAATAACTGAAGTCCCAATCGTCTTCTGGTACTGCCGTCAACGTCACGATCTCATTGGGCAGATATCTGTCCTTATCCGGATCTCTATGAACAGAACCCGCGTCTTCATCATTTAGAA
>PWMW01000392.1 GCA_003559095.1 Clostridiales bacterium
TCAATTACAGTTCGGGCCGTCTCGGACTAGAGTGACTGGCAGCAGGTTGAATCGTGGGCTGCAGTCCCTCCACCTGCTCAATGTGGTCAAGCAGTCTCTGGCGCAGTTGCGTCTTCACCGCATCATAGGTGCTGTGGGTGATTAGGTTCGTCAGTTGGTAGGGATCGCAATGAAGGTCATAGAGAGAATCCTCTTCGTAGAGTTCACTGTTCGCGTGGTCCCAGCCGCTCAGCTGCGGCGCGGACACGGAGTATGTGTATCGCTGCGTGCGCAGGGCTCGTCCCACCTGGGACTCGCTGATCTGGACAAAGGCTTCATCGGTCCAATCGGTGGTTGGATTCTGGATTAGTGGCAGCAAAGAACGACCAGCGAAATCTTCAGGAACGCCAATTCCCGCCGCATCTAGAAGTGTAGCAGGCAGATCGATGGAGCTGGCAATCTGGGACAGTTCACGGCCAACGTTAAAGCCAGGGCCTGCAAAGGCCGTGGGGACCCGCAGGGAGCTGTCATGGCACGAACGTTTGTACTCGGCATTTCTGGTCTTGAAATGACAGGCGTGGTCCGAAGTGAACAGAATAATGGTGTTGTCGTCCAGGTCGAGGCTGTAGAGAGCGTCCATGATGCGCCCTAAGGCATCGTCCAGGCGCTTCACCATGCCATAGTAACCAGGCAGATGCTGGGCCGAGCTGCCGCCTAAGGCAGCTAAATCCGGTGGTGTCCAGGCATCAACATAACGGTTTTGCAGCACATGTGGAGCCGGATAGTTATCCAAATGGTTTTGATGGTGCGGCTCCAAAAACGACAGGAAAAGGAAAAACGGTTCTTCCTGATGGTCGGCGGCATAGCGAATCGCCGCGTCCGTCAAGGCATCCACCCGATAACCGGGCAGCTTGACTTTATTGTTGTCGTTATCGTACAGGGTGGCGTTGTAGGAATCGGACGTAAACTCCAGAAGATTGGCCGCCAGCCAATCCTCATAGCCGCCTCGTTCCGGTTCCGGCACCGGGTCTTGGGAACCGAGATGCCATTTCCCTATGTAGCCTGTGCGGTAGCCGGCCTCGCGAAAATAATGGGCAAGGGTTTTCTCCGTCGATGGCAGTGGAATGCCGTTGCGGTAGCAGCCGGTTGTTGTGGGATATTTCCCCGTCATCAAGGCGGATCGAGCCGGTCCGCACACCGGCTGGCAGGTAAAGGATTGGGCCACATGCGTACCCCGTCGGGCAAGACGATCGAAATTGGGTGTCAGATCTAACGGATTTCCGTGCAGACCCACAGTATCCCAGCGCTGTTGGTCGGTGAAGAACACAATGACATTAGGTTTGGAAGCGCCAGCAGAAGCTTTCATCATAAAACCCTCCTGTTGAAAAGCATTTCACTGCTCTGCACGTTCGCCGTTGGTGGCCAAAGTCCTGTCTCGCGCTGGCGCAGCGGTGCCGAAACTACGCGTTGGATTGTTCCGACGGATCGTCGTCCGGCACATATTCCAGCAGATCCCCTGGCTGGCACTGCAGAATGCGGCACAAATCGTTCAGTGTATTAAAGCGGATTGCCTTCGCTTTGTTGGTCTTTAGAATGGATAGATTAGCCAGCGTCAAACCCATTGTTGCGGCCAGTTGCGTTAACGTGAGATTCCGTTCCAGCAGCATTCGATCCAAGCGTACTCGTATAGCCATAGGAGCCTCCCCGTCTTAAATCGTCAGATCTTGTTCTTCCCGCAGTGTCACGGCTATGCGGAACACTTCAGCGAGGATCAAGATCACGGCAGCTAGAATCAGCATGTTCACATCGGGCCGCAGCACGGCCGTTAGGTGGACGCCGGGAATGCCCACGCTTTGCGTCAGCTGCCATGCCACCAGGAACTGGGCGGCACTGCTCCAAACAGACCACAGCAGGACGGCATATCCTATGGAACGCATGCGTTGACAGTTCGTCGACTGCAGTGGGTGCTCATCCCCAGTTAGCGAGCGAAGCAAGCGGCGGAGATGGTGAACAATGAACAAAAGCAGCAGTAGAGATGGCAAGGCGATGAAAAGCCCCGCCCGTTCAAAGCCTGCGCGAAAGTTTTCCTGGAGATGCATACCGTCAACGGTAATTTGCAGCCCACCGGTTTGGATCTGCAGCTGCAGAGCAGCTGGATCTGCGCCAGTAATCCAACTCCAGACTCCCCAAGCAAGCAGCACTATGCTGCCAATACACAGAACATACCAGGTAACGGTCAACAGTGTGTACAGCACAGATGACAGCGACTTTTTTCCTAGCAGCCCTGTTTCATAGAGCGACACGCGTGGTTTATGACCGAGCACGAAACGCCGTTTAACAGGCGTTTCTCCGAGGAGGTCCGTCAGTGTTGGCCGTGGAAACACGTCTGTGCAACAGGCCTGCTAGATAACGCATACGAATCCCTCCCAGGTTTTGTGCATTTCAAGTATAGTACCGTTCTTATTGTTTGTCAATAATAATATATTGAAAAACAATAAATCCATATTGTATAACAGCAGGTTCGTTCCACCCGGTGACAGGGGGCCACCGGCCCAGCTTCCGCCCGTGTTGTCTACGAGGCGATTCTGTCATGGGTCAAATTACGTTGACACCCCCGAGGTTTCGTGCTATGATTCACTAAATCAATGAGCAAAGCGTTGATGGGGAGGAGTACACATACACTGGGTTAGCAGAGAGGGGATGCTGGTGGGAATTCCCCCAAAGGTGTACGTGGAAGGTAGCCCCGGAGCTGTGAACCGAAACCCTGTGGGGGAGTAGGCCTCACCGGATCCTTACCGTTAGCAAAGGTAGGGTATCGGCTCTCAAGAGCCCGTACCTGAAACGAGTGCGCGTCCTATACCCGGCGCGAACAAAGGTGGTACCGCGGAGCAGCCCTTCGTCCTTATTATGGACGGAGGGCTTTTTGTAGTGCAAAGAGACTATAGGAGCCAGACGATAAAGGGAGGGATTGGCATGTTAGCTGGGAAGTATCAGGCGCAAGCAGTGGAGAAACATTGGCAGACCTTTTGGGATGCCCAGCAGGTGTATAGGTTTGATCCCGAGGCCGAGGGGGAGATATTCTCGATCGACACGCCACCGCCCACGGTCAGCGGGCGTCTTCACATCGGCCATATCTTTTCCTATACGCAGGCGGAGATGGTTGCCCGCTACCAGCGGCTGCAAGGTTGCAGAGTCTTTTATCCGTTGGGATTTGATGACAATGGTCTGCCAACGGAACGTCTCGTGGAGCAAGAGCATGGCATTCAGGCTGCCGCTGTCAGCTCCAGTGAGTTCCGCTCCCTGTGCTGGACAACGAAGGCCAAGTACGAAAAGGAATTTCGGGATCTTTTCCAGTCCATGGGGTTCAGCGTCGACTGGTCCTTGACCTACGAGACGGTGAGTCCAAGGGTCCAGCGTTTGGCGCAGTTCTCCTTTCTGGAGTTGGTTCGCCAGGGAAAGGCCTACCAAAAGGAAACGCCGGTACTTTGGTGTCCCCGGTGTTCGACGTCTATTGCCCAAGCCGAATTGGAATCCGTGGAGCAGGATAGTGTTTTTTACTGGATCCCGTTCACCATCGGTTCGACCGCTGTGACCATCGCCACCACACGCCCCGAGCTCTTGTATGGCTGTGCAGCCTTGTTTGCCCATCCTGACGATGCCCGGTATCGTCGCTTCGTGGGTCAGCAGGCCGAGGTGCCGTTGTTCGGCCACCAGGTGCAGGTTTTGACCGATGCTCGGGTCGATATGGACAAAGGATCGGGAATCGTCATGTGCTGCACCTTTGGGGACAGCGTGGATTTGGAGTGGTACCAGGAGTACGATCTGCCGTATCGTTCGGTCATCCTGCCCGATGGCACCATCGACAACCAAGTACCCATCAGCGGTGGCATGAACATCACCGAAGCCCGCCGGGCCGTTGTTGCAGCTCTGCGGGAGCGGGGACAACTGCAGCAGCGTCAAGACATCCAGCATCACGTAGCAGTTCATGAACGCTGCGGTACGGCGGTGGAGATTATTCCGTCCCGGCAGTGGTACATCGATGTTCTATCCCACAAACAACGGTTTCTTGAGGCCGCCGACGAGATTCACTGGTACCCCAGCTACATGAAGGAGCGCTACCGAATATGGGTGGAAAACCTCCGTTGGGACTGGTGCATTTCGCGGCAGCGGTACTTTGGTGTTCCATTTCCCCTGTGGTACTGTGCAGAATGTGGCGAACCCCTCTTGGCTGACATCGCGCAACTGCCCGTCTGTCCGGAAGATCACAGTCCGGATGGACCCTGTGCCTGCGGCAGCAGACACTTCGTACCAGAGACAGCTGTCATGGACACCTGGGCCACATCAAGCCTGACTCCACTGATCAACGCAGGATGGCAGGAACCTGGAGACCGCCGTGAGCAGCTGCTGCCAATGAGCATGCGTACCCAAGCCCATGAAATTATCCGGACTTGGGCCTTCTACACCATTGTTAAGCAGTTGTACCACACGGGGACCATTCCTTGGCGGGACATTATGATCTGCGGTTTTGTCTTGGCCAAGCGCGGTGAGAAGCTGAGCAAGTCCAAGAGCAACGCAGCGGCGGCACCCCAGGAGCTTGTGGCCGCCTACGGAGCCGACGCTCTGCGGTATTGGGCTGCCAACTCCAAGTTGGGCACAGATTCCACGTTCAGCATCGAGGAACTGCAGGTTTCGCAGCGGTTTCTCACCAAGTTGTGGAATGCGGCCATGTTCACCTTGATGCATCTTGCGGACCATGAAGCCCAGGCGTCACAGGAAAACCGTGTATTGGCCCCGGTGGACCGCTGGCTGCTGCAGCGCTGGGCCGAAACGAAGCGACAGGCTACTGCTATGTTGGATCGCTATGAGGTGGGAGCCGCCCGGCAGGAGTTGGATCAGTTCTTCTGGCACAGCTTCTGTGATGACTACTTGGAGATCGCCAAGGATCGCTTATACAATCCGGATGTTCGCGGGCAGCAACTGCGGCAGTCAGCACAGCAGGCACTGTATCATGTGTTCTTGGAACTGCTTCAGCTTTATGGCATCTTTGTCCCGCACATCACCGAAGAGATTTACCAAGCCTACTTTCGCCAGCGGGAAGACTGCCTGTCGCTGCACCAAATGGTCCTTGACCCTGCGGAGGAAAGGGATGAACTCCTGCTGCAGTTCGGGCAAACTCTCAGCGACATTGTCAGCCAAGTGCGTAAGTATAAATCCCAACGGAAGCTATCATTGAAGGAACCCCTCGATTCTTTGGCCATTAGGGCTCCGGCTGATGTTCTGCAGCTGCTGCA
>PWMW01000399.1 GCA_003559095.1 Clostridiales bacterium
TTAATCTAAACAGCACTTCTTATATTTCTTGCCACTGCCACAGGGACAGGGTTCATTGCGCCCGACCTTTGGTGGCTTCACCGCTGCTTTAGTTGATGGCAGGCCGCCGTGTGTCAACTTCTGCACCCTTTCTGCCACCTGCCGGTCTCTCTCTGCAATCTCTTCCCGCCACTGTGTCAGCTCGGGAAAGTCCTTACCTGCAATGCGAGCCGCACAGTACAGCGGTTCGCGCAGATCATGCAGGAACGCTTCATACTCTCCCCGCAGAATCAGATCATACGCTGTATCCAGATGATCATCATCCAAAGATAGACAGAGAGCTTCAATCAGGTGCGTCTGGGCACCACTATCCTTCACCACGTCCAGCAACGTTTTGGCATACTCCCCAGCCTTGGAGCTGCGGACATGGCAAAACACGCCAGAGGCGTACAGCTGGAAGTGATCTGACTCCTCGGCAAAGCGGGCGGCCACCTGATCCAACATAGCTTCGCTGCCGATGCGAATCAGCGCCTGAACCCCCTCTTCACAGATCACGTCACCGTCGATAGCCACTTGATCGATGAGAAGTGGTACCGCGTCCTCCATCTCCCGCTGACCGGCCAGCATGGTACAGTAGATCTCCAGATACCCTGCTGCTTCATCATCCTGGCGCAGGCCGTCGCGAACCAGCTCTTCATCGAGGTCCTGTCTGTGACCCAACTCGGCCACGAGCCGCGTCCCGTGTCCCCAGTCCATTTCATTGACATACTTTCCCTGCGATGCTTCGCAAAAAGCCGCCAGCTCCTGCCAGAGGGCATCTGTGGTCCATTCGCTAAGCTTCTGCCTTTGCTCAATGGTCCGAATCGTTTCTTTCCTAACACCGCGGATTCCCTGCAGTTCAGAAAGCCGCGGTACCAACAGCTCCAGCGGCAGTTTCGCCAAAAGCACATTCAAATGCCAGCGGCTGTTGACGTCACCGCGATTTTGCTCCAGTTTGGTCAGCAGCCAAGATAGACTCTCCGCAGATTGGGGCAGACGCGCAAAATCTACAATGGCATGTCTGAAGGCATCCAATCCGAACCGGTCCATGCTGGCCATCATGGCTGGCATGAGCTCCCGATCCTCCGCATAACTCTTTGTGTAATACTCTGCAGCAAAAACCCGCAACAGTGCGTCTTCGTGGTGCAGGAACGCTTTGATGTCAGGAACATCCTTCACGCGCAAATCTCTCCTTGGGCCGCAGCCAAGTAGTGTATTGTTCAATACAGACCCGTGGTTGATCCTCTATGCCTTGGCCATCGCCTTTGCAGGACGCACACCTAGGCCTTTGGGATGGTGCTGTGTACCAGACGGTGTCGGCTTGGGGAACCAAACAGCGCGGCGAGCTATGGCTCGTCGCGCTGTGTCACCTTGCTGTTTTTGCGTCCGCTTGGTGTGTTCTTTAATCAGCGGCCTGACCCGGCGTTCAAGGTCGGGACTGTGGCTTGGACCCTGTTAGGATCCACTGCCCCATCCCATGGGCCGCCTTGGTCTAGCAGGCCTGTTGCCCAGACAGGCTCCAACGCCCACAGCTAACAGTCGTGCACGGAGAAACGCCACTTCAAGACGTTTCGAACTGGGTTGTAGACCACGTGTTGGTCTCTATGACACAGGTCTGCTGGGAACGCGCTGATAAAGCCCCCTGGCGAACTCTTAACAAGAGATGCGCAATCGCTTTAGCTGCCATTTCAACGCGGCGTTCGGCCTGCGCTCCCTCGGATTTCCGGAGAAATCAGCACGTTCATAGCCTTACAACGGATCGTCGTCCGTATAGTAACTTTCGTAATCATACGCGTCGCCAGCTGCTTTGGGGTCGTACTGGTTCAGCACAGCCCCCAAGATGGGCACCGAGGCCTGTTCCAGCTGAATCACAGCCTCCTCCAACACCTGCATGGACGTTTCCCCAGCTTCAATGACCAACAGCGCCCCATCGGACTGCACAGCCACTTCCATGGCCTCCGCACCCACCACCACCGGCGGCAAGTCAATTACAATCCACTCATACTCCTGACGCAGATCCGCAATCATGCTCTTAAAGGCCTGGGAGCGGAACGTATTCGCCACACTGGGCGGACGCACACCGGCAGTGATGACGTCCAGGGTATGTCGATCGGATTGCACCGTGCGAATGGCATCCTCCACATCCACCTGTCCCGAGACAATCTCGGTCAGGCCCGGACTGCGTTCTTCGCCCAAGGACCTGTGCAGCACCGGCCGCCGCAGGTCACCATCGATGAGCAGCACTTTCTGGCCCGAAGCGGCCAAGGAAACCGCGAAGTTCAGCGACGTGGTGGACTTACCTTCGCCGGGAATGGCACTGGTGCTGACGATCACTTGCGGCTGTTGATCTAGGCTCGACAGACGCAGATTGCTCTCAATGCGTACATACGCAGCCGCCACCATATCCGTGGCATCGTCACCCAGCATCAACAGCCGACCTGGCTGTTTCTTTACACCCTTCACCTTCGGGATTGTACCCAAAAGCGGCAGGCCCAAACGCTCCAACTGCCTCCGGCTCTTGACGGAGTTATCCAAGAACTCTTTGGTGAACACGCCGCCGACACTGAGCATCATGCCCAACACAAGGCCAATGGCCAAGTTCAACATGCGCCGGGGACTGACAGGGTATTCGGGCAGAACCGGCGGCCGAATGACCTGTACATCGGCCATTTCCCGTTCCACAGCAATGCGGGTCTTCTCAAGTTCCTGAAACAGCATAGCATAGGTATCATTGCTGACCGTAACATCCCGCTCCAAGCGGGCATACTCAAAGGCCTTGTCGCTTAGGCGCCACAGTTCATCTTGGTAATCAGCGATGCGCTCGTTCAGAAGCGTCAATTGGTTTTCATAGCCCAGAATTTCCGCCTGCAGCCGAATTTCTTCCATAACCAGTTCCTGGTATACCGCAAATGCGCCCCGGGGGTCGCCGGTCTCTTGGGCCACTTTGGCCAAGTGATCTTGGATCTGCTCCGTAACACTGGCGATACGCTGATCCAACTGGCGAATCTCCGGTGTTCCTTCTAAGCCCCGGGAGACAAAGTCCACCCGCTGGGATTGGAGGCTGGCTAACAGCTTCTGCAGCTCGCCCACCACCTGTTCAGCGGCCATGGTTGTGCTCTGAGGCAGCTCCCGCCGCGCCTGTTCCAGCTCACGACGGGTGTGTTCTAAGCGCATGCGGTTCTCCTGCAGCCGAATCTCGGCAGTCATCAACTGGCTTTCCAAACTAGCCATATGCTGATTGACCTTGGCTTCTTCGCTGGTAAGATAAATGATGCCTGTTTCCTGTTGAAAATCGCGAATAGCCATCTCGGCCTGCTGCACCTCTTCGAGGGCGCGCTCCACCTGGACCGTGAGAAATTCCAGCAGCCGTACCATCTGCTGCTGAGCCCGGTCTTCGGAATACTGTTCATAGGACTGCACCACTGCTTCCGCCGCCCGCTGAGCCTCTTCCGGTGTGCCGCCGCTTAAGGTCAGCCGCAGCACATCAGTGTTCTGCACAATAGATACCGACAACCGCTTATCCAAGTCTGCGGCGGCTTCGGCAAACCCCCACTCCGTAAGCTTGGCGCTGGCTGGTCCCAGCACAATGGGGCTGCGCAGCACCTGCACCCGGTTCTGCAGCTTATCGCTGCTGGAAGCGCTGGAACCCATCAAGAAGCTCATCTGCGGCATGCTGCCACCTTCGCCGGCGATCAGCAGTTCAGCTTCTGTTTGGTAGGTAGGGTCCGTGACGGCTGTCAGTACCATCCCGCCCACGCCACCTAAGATGGTGACGATGATAATGATCCAAAGATGGCGCAGCAGGATCTGGATCATCTGCTGCAGATCAATTTCTTCCACGACATTGGCAATACGATTTGACGCCTGCGGCGCCTCCTGGCTACTCATGAATGTTCGTTACCTCACTGAAAAGAATAAGTTTCTGCAGACGTTCCTTCAACTGTTGGTGCTGATCGCCGCCAAAGTTATATGCCGTGCGACTGAGGGCGATCTCCTGCTGTCGCTGCAGATTGCGCAGTTCCACCTGCAGATCCGCCAGCCGCTCGTCCAATGCCCACAGAGGCTCGGGATTGGCCCCGCCCCGCACCAGTTCTTCTTGATCCCTCCGTCGGCGCTGCAGCAAGGATAGAAGTTCCTGTTTGCCGGCGACGCCATGTTGCAGGGAAAGGATCTCAAACACCTGATCGGTGAAGATACCCAAAACCTCTTCCTGTAAAGTCTGCAGCTGTTGAATATCCCCTTCAATTTCCCGCTGCAGAGCCCGGCGTTTTGCCGCCTGGTCCACAGCCCTGTCGGGGTCAATAATGGGCAGGGAGACGGACATGCCCACCATGGGCACGAAACGCACTTCCTCGTCAATAATGCGCGTTCCCACATCCCCGGTCAGGGACAGGGACAGCGGCATCCCACTGCGGGATAGATCCACATCTTCACCGCTGGCCACCAAAGAGCGTTGGGAGACCAAGGTTGGATGATTGCGCAGCACGATCTGCAGCGCCTGTTCGAATAGTTGATCAAAGGACTGCTCGGCAGCCCGTGCGCTGCTGAACCCACTGCTCACCAATGCAACCAGCAGCAGTACCAACGGCAAGCGGATACGCGTTACAATCCCTGTGTTGGCAAACGCACTGTCCATGATTGAATATGTTCGTCCATGATGGTTGTTCACCATTGTCCACTGCCACCTCCTCCGTAATGCCTCTATGAGACTCGTCAACGGATCCGTTGAATCTTATCCAAGAGCTGTGCCCAGTCGGCACCACCGTAGTTGAACGCTGCTTCCCGCTCGAGGGCACGCAGTTGGCTCTCGGCATCGGCAATGGCGATTTGGGTGGTTACAATGCGGTCCGACAGGTCCCAAAGGACGTTCATGTCAATGATGCCTGCTTCAGCCTGCCGCTCCGTGGGGCCCCGGCGTTCTTCGAGCATCTGCAGCAGTCGGATGCTGTTCTCGACTTGGTTCCGTAGGGCAAAAATCTGCGTCAGTTTGGCAAACAATGCCGAAACCAGCTCCCGCTCCAGCGTGGTGTACTGCTGCTGGGCCTGTTGAATTCCACTGACAGCATCGAATTTCATGCGCAGCAGAGAACCTTGGGCGTAACTGGGAACCGACTCATCGCCCACTTCCACCGTATCCATGGCGCGGGCAGCCTGCATCACCGTCCGCTGCGCCTGCAGTACTGGATCCCGAGACACCACAAACTCCACGATCTCAGCATACAAATCCTCTTCCATGGCATGCGTGTCCGCCGCATTGGCGGCCACACCCGTCGCAACAGCTGCCATTAGCATCAGAAGAATCACCATTCGTTTGACCACAGTCATAACTCCCTTCAGCTTCTGAGATTCCATCACTTTGCGTTTATTATACCATAACCCACCCTGAGGGCGGCAGACTCCAGGTGCCTTCCCAGGCACTCCTTAAGGCAAAATATGATTCCACTCAAAACAGCTGGAATTGCCGCCCAGCGACACCGCATGTAAAACGCCGCCTATTGTCCTACCAAGAGCCGGTCGCCATAGAGACTGGGCAGGCCGGCTGCTAGGATCTGCTGGCGGGTTTTGTGCCAATCATAGGGCACCCGGTACCACGTCACCTGCCGGGCTGTCCCGGCTTCATGATCCACCACTGCAAAACTGGCCCGGGGATCGTTATCCCGCGGTTGGCCCACACTGCCGGGGTTGATGACGTAGCGAAGGTCTGCATCGAGAGACAACTCCCTCGCGCCCGGCTCCGAGAAATGGCGGATCTTGGTGCGGCCCGGCGTTACCTTGACTTGACGCCGCTCTGTGTAGCAGAAGGCCCCGGGCATGTGAGTATGCCCCACCAAAAACAAGCGCTCGGTGGCTAAGCGAAATACCAAGAGGGCCGCTTGGGCATCCTTGACATAATGCCAAAGCGCTTCATGAGGACTACCGTGAATGGCCGTGGCCCAGCCCAATTCCAGCCGCTCCGGCAGCTGTTGCACATATTGTCGTTGGCTGCCGTTAAGATGCTTGTCGGTCCAGGCCAACGACTCATAGTTGCGCTGCGAAAAACGTTCCCAAGTCATGGCACCAACCACAGCAGCATCATGATTACCCTGGATGGCTGGAATACCACGCGCCGTCAAGAGCGCCAAACATTCCAAAGGCCGGGGACCATAATCTACCGTATCCCCCAAGCAGATAACATCCTGCACTCCGAGGTCGTCCAGCTGAGCCAGGACGGTTGTCAATGCTTCTTCGTTCCCATGAATATCTGCTAAAATACCGGTTCTTGCCAACCAGACACCTCCCATCTGCGGGCTTATCTGCCCGCGGCATCGTCCGCTTCTTACCTTCATGTACCTGCGGCAGGCCGTTACACCGCGTTGGCTCAACACAGCGGGCCGCTGGTGCGGCCCTGCCACCACCGCTCCACTCGTTGGGGTTTTCCTATGCCGAGGGCTGTCCACGGCCACAGGTTCAGTACCGGCCGAACAAACAGCACTGCAGTTTACTAAGCCTAGAGAACCACGGGTATGGCAAGAGAACCGGTTCCCGGTTAGCGGGCTGCCTTGATCCCTTCTGGTAAAGCCTCATGCCGCACAATGTGAAAGTCCGGCAGCAGCCGCTGCAGCCAGCGTTCTGTTTCCTGCTCATCCTTGGGCAGCTGCCCCTGGATGAACTCCTGCAGCACACCGTCGAGACAGGTACCGTCCAACTTACACGGCTTCGCCACGAAGATTCGTTCGTGTTCCGTGTCCCCCACACCTTCTTCGGCCAGCATCAGTTCCTCGAAAAGTTTCTCCCCGGGACGCATGCCCGTTATTTCAATTTCAATGTCCGTCTTGGGCTCGAATCCAGAAAGGCGAATCAGCGTTTCCGCCAGATCGAGAATCTTCACCGGATCGCCCATGTCCAAAACGAAAATTTCACCACCCTGGGCCATGGCACCGGCTTGAATCACCAACTGCACAGCTTCGGGGATGGTCATGAAGTAACGCACCATGTCTTCGTGGGTAAGAGTCACCGGCCCACCCCGGGCAATCTGCTTTTTAAACAAAGGTATTACCGAACCCCGCGAACCCAAGACATTGCCGAAGCGGACAGCAACGAAGTTCGTTTCACTCTTGGCATCCAGCGATTGGATGACCATCTCGGCGGCCCGCTTACTGGCCCCCATAACGCTGGTGGGGTTCACGGCCTTGTCAGTGGAGATCAGCACAAATTTGTGGCTTTGGTAGGCGTGGGCTGCCTGGGCCACATGGAAGGTGCCCATGGTGTTGTTCTTGATGGCCTCTTCCGGATTGGCTTCCATGAGGGGTACATGCTTGTGCGCCGCTGCATGGAATACCACGTCCGGTCGGTAGCGTCGGAAGACATCGTCGATGGCCCGGCGGTCCTTAACATCCTTCACCAAGGGGACCAACGGGTATTGGTATTTGCTGTTGCGCAGCTCCATCTCAATTTCATAGACGTTATTTTCACAGACATCCAGCAACAACAGCTGCTTCGGTCCGAACCGCAGTACCTGCCGACACAGCTCGGAGCCGATGGAACCTCCGGCTCCGGTCACCAAGATCACATGATCCTTTATGTACTGCGACATGGTTTTCAGATCGACTTTTACCGGCTCACGACCTAATAAATCTTCGACATCCACGTCCCGAATTTGACTGATCGAGACATTGCCTTCAATTAAGTCATAGACACCGGGTAGAATCTTAGTCCTCGCCTTGGTCTGCTGACAGATCTCCACAATTCCGCGGATTTCCTGCCTGGAGGCCGATGGCATAGCAATTATGATTTCATCCACAGCCAGTTCATTGCAGAGACGACGAATATCGTGGCGGGTCCCTAAGACCGGATACCCCAAAACGCGGGCATTCTGCTTGAGCGGATCATCATCCACGAAGCCGAGAATGCGGATAGCACCGTGGTAATGGTTGTGCAGTTCCTTGGCCACCATCACACCGGCATCACCAGCACCCACCAATACCACCGACTCCACAGGGCTGTCAGAACTGGGTGCCAAATAACGGTTGCGAACCACACGCCATGTGAGGCGGCTGGCCCCCAACAGACCCACCGTAAAGACCCACTCCAGAACCACAATGCTGCGGGGCATCACCTGCGGTCCCCAAAACAATCTGGCCAAGATATACGCCACCGCTGTCCCGATGGTTACCACAAACACGATGTTAATTAGTTCACCCACACTGGCATAACGCCACAGACGCTGGTACATGCCGGCAAATACGAAGATCACCAGACGTACAACCATATACAGGGCAGCTAACTGCCACAAATAGCTCCAATACGGGGTGGGGATGGCTCCATCAAAGCGCGCCAAAAACGCCGCCAGCACAGCCGCAATGGCGATGGCTCCGTCCACCGTCAACAAGATCCCGAGCCGCAATCCTCGGAGCATATACTATCACCACCATACGTAATCGGTCGTTCCCGACGGACACAACTCCTTGGATTCCAACCGCTGCAAACCAATCCTACCACAATTTCCCGCGCCCAAGGACTCTGCTGACCCGCTTCAAAGAGGCCAATGTGTCCTTCCCAACCGAGCTCGAAACCCCTTTAGCTGGGATGTCTCCAAGCCGCACCGTTAACGGTGCGCGTTCGAACGTACCCCTGCAACAAACCTGCTTAGCGTTGGTGACGGGCCCCTATCCCCACCTACAAGGTGGGCTGCTGCCAGCAAACCAAGCCGGCAGTACTCAGACAATCTGGCTTTGCCGACGGCCGTATCTGCAGACCTGTTGTCCCCAGCGCTGCCTTTGGCGCAGCCAACCTGCGCCGCAGCCGGTGTGCCGGCCAGCCGGTTCCAGCCGTGCCTTGCGGGCGCAGCGTTTGCAGTCCAGTCGCAGCCAACTCAACACACAAAGTGACGGCGGTCGTCACTTTCTCTCTGCCATGACAGCCGCCGTCACGAATCTCGCTTCCCCTATGGAAAACCGCTCCGCAGTTAGCAGCTTTGAGCCGCACCTACTGCGGATCACCGTTATATGAGAATTCCACAAAGGAGCCTGAAGTCCTGCCAGGGTCATATTCTCGCACTAGTCAACCTTTGTCTAACGATCTGCACCAGATGGTTCCGCGGCCGCCAATTGTCCCCAACCAACAGCAGCGATGCAACCGGTTATCCTCTATGTATCCTCGATATTCAGACTACCATAACCCTCCAACCATGGCAACGTCGAACCATATCGAAAAAATGCTATGCCATGGCCTTCTTGGAGACCACTGCTGGACCTTACTGCTGCGACCGTGGTTCGACCTTCACCCTTCGCTGCCCCCGGCAGTGACGAATTGCCAATTGTACTGTCGATAAAGGAAAAGTTAAATTTCTTCCGAAAGATACATCTATCAAGATCCATACACGTCGGCAAGAACGAGTCCAGTGAAGGAGGCGATACTGATGCAGGTGGGCAAAGGCTTAACGTTTTCTCCTGATACATCCAATACCTATCGGCTGGAAGTTCACGGCGAGCCGGTGGACCATGTCCCCATTCAACCAGAACTGTTTGGCAACTTCTTAGAAAACTTAGGTGCTTCCCTGCAGGGTGGTGTCTTGGCTCAGATGCTGTCCAACCCGATGATGGCCCCAGACAATCTTCCCGCTGAGCAGCTGGCGCTGCTGCGCCAGCATGGCGAAACCGTCGAACAGTGGGCCCGCCTCGACGACGAAGGCCGCGCAGCCTATAAGAACTGGCGTCCTCGCCAGCTGGCCACGGGCTTTGGTTCCTTCATACTTGATGACGACACAGCTAACGGCATTCCTCTGCCCTGGCGCGTGCGGCCGGTGGGCAGCGGCACAGGGCCCCAGCCTGGTCGGATCAACCCGTCAGTGCGGCTGCAGTCCTTGGGCAAGGAGGTTGTCTTAAGCCAAGGTGTTCTGCCCCCGATTCATCGCGGGGCCCATTACCATGGAACCATCTGGGCCCGAGCCACCGGCTCCGGTTCCCTGGCAGTGCAGTGGCGGGAACGGGGTTCCCATGGCGGTGAACAGCTGGGTCGTGTTTTGGCCACGACCAAAGTGCCCTGGCCGGGAACATCCTGGCATAAACTGCACTTCACGCTGGAACTGCCCGACGCACCACGACCCTCGTTCTGGCCGGCAGATTTTTGCATCAGTTTCACGGGCACCGGGTCGGTTTGGATCGATCGTGTTCTCCTCTACCCCCATGATCATGTGGAAGGGTATGACCCGGACGCCCTGGCCATGATGCGCCGCCTGGCGCCGCCGGTGCTGCGCTGGCCGGGGGGTAACTTCGCCAGCGGCTATCATTTTTGGCACGGCATCGGGCCCCAGGATCGGCGCCTGACCCGGCCCAATGAAGCTTGGGGCGGGATCGATTGCAACCTGCTGGGTACCGATGAGTTCATCAAGCTCTGCCAGCTGCTGGGCGCGGAGCCCCACATCTGTGTAAATGTGGGCAGCGGCACCGCGGGTGAAGCTGCCGCATGGGTCGAGTACTGCAACGGACCCCCGGAATCTACCTGGGGTGCCAAGCGGGCCGCTAACGGCCACCGCAAACCATACAATGTCAGGTACTGGGAAGTGGGCAACGAGCAGTATGACCCGTGGCAGATCAGCCACTGCGGTCCGGAAGAGTACGCCCATCGCTTCGCCGAATGGGCAGCGGCTATGAAAGCCGTGGACCCCAAGATCACGGTGATCGGTACCGGCAGCTGTCGAGATTTCGTGGATTCCGATCCCCGGTGGAATGCAGCCCTCCTCACTGAGGGCGGACAGCACCTTGACGCCATCTCCCTGCACGCGCTGCCGGAGAACCATCACGGTTTTCCACCCAGCTACTCGCAGGTGGACATCTTCCAGGCCCTGATGGCGCAGCCCTGGCGCTGGGAGACGGTGGATCTACCGCAGCTTTGGGAGCGCATGCAGAAAGACCGCGGCACGCTGCCGGATCTGGCTCTGACTGAATGGGGCATTCTTGGTCAGGAAGATAAGCCGGAAGTGGGCAACTTCGGCGGCGCTGTCTATGCCGCACTGGTTCTGCACCTGCTGATCCGCTACAAGCAGTGGATCCGGATAGCGCAGCCCAACGGTCTCTTCCACGGTGGCTGTATTCGCCGCCTTGGTCCTGTGACCTACTGGGATCCGCAGGTGGAAGTGCTTTACCGCTACAGCCGCCTTGACGGTGGGCTGGTTTGTCCCATTTCCATGAACGGTCCTGCCTATGACGTTACCCAACCCAATGACAGCTTCTGGCCAGTGCATAACATTCCTTGGATCGACAGTATCGCTGTGCAGCGCCGCAACGGTGATCTGGAAGTTGCCTTGGTGAACCGTTCGGCGTACCGGACTTGGCATGTGGATCTGCATCTGGTTGGTTTTAAGACGTCCTACACCAGCGTGGAAGGGCAGATCCTGGAGGCATCGGATCCGCTGGCGAAGAACACACCCCTAAATCCTAAGCACGTGCGGCGGCAGGAGTTTGGCGACGACTACCTCCACGATGACCATCTGGAAGTGGCCCTACGGCCGGCCAGTGTGGTCTGGCTGTCGCTGAAGTAGCGCGTAATAGGCTCAGCCGGGAACCTCAGAGCCGCTCTCGTAGTTTCTGCATGTATCGACGCTCACTGGCTGTGCCGGTGAGCGTCTGTTCGAAGCTATCTGTCAGAGCTGCTTTAACGTTCCACGGTTTTGATGGTACGTTGACCGGAGAGCAGGGCTCGAAATCACAGAAGCGATGGGTCCATAATGGACCCATCGCTTCCGCGTGCATGAGGTTGATCTTGGGCAGCTAGGGACAAAACCCCACAGCCGCATGCACCCATGGCGCCATCAGAACGCAGGGCCAGCAATGCTGTTGTGGGCAGCTTTCTCAGCCCAACTAGCCTTCAGCCTTCCCCCATTGCCGCGCCGCCCCGCAGCAGTGGGCCGGCCATAATGCGCTCCTCTGGGTGCTCGGGTTCGGCCTGGATAACAGCCAAGCCTAGGGGCAGCAGAAGCCGCCGCAGCACATCAACGGCAAGGAAATCCTGCTCCAAAGGCTCTTGGTCCGGAGCGTCCAAGAACCAACGCTGTTCCATGTGGCGCTGCCAGAGGTGCAGCTGCTGCGGCACTTGGAGTTCCTTCGGTAGATCCCGCAGAAGCTGCGGGGCATGGATGGGAACGTCAGCGGGGGGACCAGCTCGGCAGCACTATGGTAGAACAGGCACAGGTACAACCCCACCCATTGCTCATCGTTCTGTGGCCGGGGTCGGTGCATGATGTGCGCTTCACCCCTAGCCACCACGGCATGTTCTGCGGCCGCAGCCAACTGCAGCAGGTATCGAAAATAGGATTGGGCCTGCTTTTTCCGCTGCCGCTCGGCATAGTACTCTTGCACCCAACCGGCTTGGCTGGGACTCCAACCTTCCCGCAGGAACCTGTTGATCAGCGCACCGGGAATGCGCTGTCCTTTATCCAGCCGCAGGGGATGCAGGCGCTGCAGTTCGTCCAAAAGTCTCGCATACCAGCGCAATATGGGAAGCTGGCAGATGCCAAGCCACTGGCTGCGATTCAGCGCCGGCCGCAGCCACGCCAGATCCCACTGCTGTTCCAGAAACTGCAGCCATGCTTCCGGGTCCAGCTGCTGCCCTGCACCGCCGCAGATGGGCGGCAGCTTCCTCTGCAGAACCGGTAGATGCAGCGCCTGCAGTTGCTCGTTGATCTCGCTGTAGTCTGGTTCCGGGTTGGATCGTACTTGGTACTGCTGCTTAGAGAAAACGTTGGGATTCGGAATCGTCCAGGACGTTGCTTCCAGGCAGATCGGCCCTGTCGTTGACTGGGACTCGCCAGCCGCTTCCACGGTACACAACCAGTCATAGGAGCTCCACAGGTACTGCCAGCGCTGACCTGTTTGCATCGTCTCGGCCAGCTGGCACTCTGCAGCCCACAACCAGTAGCGGTGAATGCGCTCATCAAAGTAGTCCAACGCTATAGGGGCCATGCCCTCGTGGGCATAGAGATCAACATCGTTGGTGATGGAAACGTTGTGATCTTCGTCATGCAAAACAAAGGTATCGGCGGCCGACACGCCCCAAGCAGTCTGCAGCACTGTGTGCAGCTGTTCAACATTGAGGGTATCCGGCACTTGGATTGTGCGCCGCCCTTGAGGATTGCCACGGCACTGCACTATCCAGATCACTGGGGCTTTCGCTCCTTTCACAGCCGGGCCTCTGGCTGTTGCGGCAGTTGGTCGGCCGCAGGGACCGGCAGTGGAACCCCTTCTCCTTTTCTGGGTTCGAGGTGGCGGGCCAGGGTACAGCCCGCCGAGGCAGACCCGAGGGTCTGTTGAAAGAACGTCCGTGTGAACCACGTATAAGCTACGGCAAAACTGGCAATGGCCAGGGCCGTGGCCAAAGCTAGGGCCAAAGCCGGTTTGAACTGCCACTGCCGGCGGCGTTGGTTCTTTGCCTTGCGGGACCCACTCCGCACGGAGCTGCTCGGGTCGAACAACGGGTCTTGTTCCTCGATCGCTGGGGCAGCGACTGCCTCGTCCGCCGGATCCCCAGCGTCGGCAGCCACCTGGGCCTGCCAATGCAGCCGCTCCCGCCGCAGCATGACATTGCGGCGCATTTGCCGCAGCCAATCTTCATGAGCCCAGGGAACACCGGCATCGGTAATCGTATTGTCTGCCTTCTGGCACAGCTGCATGTAGGCCTGGACAAAGGCCACCGCTTCTTCGGCCGACATGTGGAAGAACTCCCGCTTGGGATTGCGACGATGCCGCCGCAGGTGTTCGTGGATATGTTTCTCTGCCAGCTGCATGCTGGCCACAGGAAAGAAATCCACCAAGTGGAACTCTTCGGGCACACCGGCGGGACTGGACAGCTCCTTGAGACGCTGCTCCGGTGGCCGTTCGGTACGACCGATTTTGACCAAGTTTGGCATGGACGGGTTCACCGCCACATAGATATACCCCTCGGCTTGGCTCATGGACCTGCCTCCCTCCTTCACACATCCAACCGTCTAGTTCGCTTCGCAGTCACCACTAACGCCAACACCCGGAGGGATCATGGCCCTGCCGGGTGTTGGGGATGCTACCAAAACCTTCGCAGTCCCGTCTTGATTCCTGACCGGCCTGTTCCGGAGCCTGCACATGGCCGCTCAAGGCTTCGGCCACGGCCCGGTCAGCCTTCTCGGAATCCGGAGGCTTAACTCTCCGCGTTGTCGCATTGGAGGTGCTCCCGCACCATGCGGACAAACACCACGGCCAACTGCGGGTCAAACTGGGTACCGGCGCAGTCGGCAATTTCCTGTAGGGCCGTTTCCACGTCCAGTGCTTTCCGGTATGGACGATCACTGACCATGGCCTCAAAGGCATCGGCAATGGCTACAATGCGGGCACTGAGCGGTATGGCTTCCCCGGACAGTCCCCGGGGATAGCCCTGGCCATCCCAGCGCTCGTGGTGGCTGAGGATCCCCTCGGCCACCATGACCAAGTCCGGCGACGCCATGGCAATTCGGTGCCCAATCTCCGGATGTTTTTTAATAACGGCCCACTCCTCGTCATTGAGGGGCCCCCGCTTGGTCAGGATATCTTCGGCGATTCCTACCTTGCCCAAGTCATGGAGCACGGCCAAGAGGGATATCTCGTCCACATCCCGCTCCGAGAGCCGCAGACGATGGGCCAAGCGCACCGCCCAAGATTCCAGCTCATTGCAGTGCTCCTGGGTTTCAAAGCTCTTAGCTTCCAGGGCCCGCTGCAGAGAACGCACCAAAGTGCTGCGGCTGGACTGGGAGTTGCGGCTCTTGTGACGATACATCTCATCTTCTGCTTCCTTTAAAACCGACCGCAGATCCTGGTTGGGTCGGGTGCGCATGGCCCAGCCCACCGCCATGCTCAAGGGCACCGGACCATTGGCTTCTGCATCCGCTTCCGCTAAGTCCAAAATTCGCTGGCTGATGGTCTCCAGGTCCTGGGCATCGACGCCGGGAAGCAGCACCACAAACTCATCACCGCCCCAGCGGCCCACCAGGTCCTGGCTGCGGACACCCTCCTTCACCACAGCCACCGTTCGCCGCAGCATGTCATCGCCTGCTTCATGGCCCAAAGAATCGTTGACAATCTTCAGTCCATTAACGTCCAGCAGCATAATACCCACAGCCTCTTCATCCGTCTCCCACTCGTCCATGATCCGCTCCACATAACGGCGATTGCGCAGATTGGTCAAGACATCGTAGTATGTCAGGTGGGTCAATTCCTCTTCGGCCAGCTTACGTTCGGTAATGTCGCGGATTAATGCCACCACCTCACCTTCCTGGATGGGCAGCATCCGCGATTCGTACCAGTTGGGCTCACCGTTCACATGCAGCTGGTACTCCAAGGTCTGCATCACACCACTGCGCAGACAGTCTGCTATAGCGCTGCTGGTGGCAGCGGCCACCGCAGGCGGCAGAATTTCGTGGACCGTTCGTCCCAGTACTTCGTCTTTGGAGCGATAGAGCATCGTGGCAGCGGAGGCCATGATCTCCAAATACGTGCCCTGGCTATCATAGTGAATAATGATATCGGGAATCAAGTGCAAGATCGACTGCCGGTAATGCTCGCTAGCTTTAAGAGCCTGCTCAGCCCGGCGCTGACGGGTTATCACTTCCGTATACAGTACAATGCCCCCGATGCTGCCATCCCGTTCGTACCACGGGCGGCATTCCCAGCGAGTGTAATCCACCGTGCCGTCAGCCCGCTGGAATTCTTCTTCTTCACCGGAAAGAACCTCCCCGGCCAAAGCCCGCTGATGGACCTGGCGCCACTCCGGAGGAATCTCAGGGAAGACCTCGTAGTGGCCGCGGCCGATTACGTCCTGATCCTCCACGTTGTAATCTTGGCAAAAGCGCTCGCTGACAAACACGTGCTTGAGGTCTTTGTCCAAAACAGCAATGGCATTGGGATCATGGTGAATAATGTACTGCAGCAAGCGCTGCCATTCTTCCTCCACCTGCTGCGCCTCTTTCACGACGGTAATGTCGCGCACCAAAGCCAGCACATAGGAACCTGCCGGCAGCAGGCGGCATTCATAGTATCCCTGGGGTCCGCTGGGCAGCCGCAGGCCGTACTCGAAATCAATAATCTCATCCCTCTCCAGCGCCTGGGCAATCTTGTCCTTGAACTCCCCAGCCAAATCCGGCGGCAGGATCTCCTCGAGGGGGCGCCCTGCAGCTTCTTGGGCCGGGACCAACAGCTCCCAGCCTGCCGACGATGGGAAGTCAAGAATACAGCCGGTGTGGTCAAAGCGGATCATAAGATCGGGAATCAAATCCACAATGGCCCGGTTGTACGCTTCGCTTGTTGCCAGCTGTTCTTGGCTCGCCACCAACTCTTCATAGTGCTGCCGTAGATCCTGCTCTGCCGCATGCAGCTGTGTAAAGGCACTTTCCAGCTCATCGTTGGCAGCCCGCAGCTCTTCCTCATCGGCCTGCAGGCTTTCCAGAGCTTCCTGGAGACGATCCAGGAGCACATTCACCGTCGTCCGCAGTTGTGCGGTGACACTGCCCGGCACCTGCCGCACCCGATACCCCAAATCTCCGTCAACGTTGATACGGCCAATATCTCGGTCCAATTGAGCTAAGGGGTTCACGAACCAGCGATACTGAATTCCATAGAGAAGTCCAAAGAGCAGCAGCACTGCCGCTGCCAAGACCGCGAAGAGCGGAAATACCTGCATACCAGCCACGGGCACGCGATCATACGGCAGGTAGCTGACCACATACCATTGGCTGTGGGGAACTTCATGAACGGCCAAAATTCCGCCGCCAGCGTCCAACTCCACATGCAGCGGCTCCAGGAGCGCCTGGGGGTTTTCTAGAACAATGGGGCCCATGGTGGATGTCAACTGCGGCCACCAGGGCTCAGTCACCGCCCAGGCACCACACAGCTGCAGGACATTGCCGGCGGTATCTACCACGAAGTGTATACTCTCCTGATGGGGCAGGTGAGCATGGACCTCCCGCTCCAAATACGCCAAGGGCAGATCGGCACCGGCCACGCCTAGAAGCTGACCACCCCCATCGTAAACAGGCATCACCACACTGGTAATGCGGCCGTGGCCGGCTGCATCGTCATAGAAATCTGCAAAGACCACGCCGCCGCGATCCAACGCCCGCTGGTACCAATCCCGCTGCCTGGGATCATAACCCGCAGGCTGTTCCCAGTCGTAGGACATCAAAAAACGACCATCGGGGCGGGCAAAAAACACGCCGGAGAAATACGGATTGGCTCGCTGCAAATCCGCCAAATACGGCTGCAGCACAGCGGTGGAGTCTCCAGCCGCCAGGACAAAACTGCCAATTCCCTCCACAACGGCGGCCATGCGGTTCAAGCCATTGCCGATTTCGCTGGCAGCCAGATATTTTGACTGGATAGTCTCCACTTCGGCGGCGTTGTTCACCATGCGATCAACACCGCGATAGGTATAGAAGAAACTCACGGCGAGTATGGCCAGCATGGCCAAGGCCAGTAAGGCATAGGTACGAGTCCATTTTTGCACAGGGATCACTCCAAGGCTCAGAGAAATCAAAGGCGGGACCAAGGCAGGCTGTGGACAGCCCATACCTTTAGTGTGCAACATGGCCGCCGCTGGATCGGCACCAGACGTCCACTGCAAAAGGGACATTGGAAGACTGGACAGGAACCTAGAAATCCCGTTAGCTGGAATTTGTGTGGCCCTGCTTTCCCAACGTCGCTCCTCACGTAGAGTTTTGCCGTGGACACCGCGGCGGCCACCGTGGTTCCACAGCAGCAGCACAACCCGTGCTCCTCTGAGACGTTTTTCACCAGGCAAACAGCGGTATTTCATTGTATATTGTCCATCTAAGTTAGGAATTCCTTTCCAAAGAAGGGAAAAATAGGAATGAATACTCTTTTTTGCGCGCCAAGGCAGTATGTCCTGCCATCAAGGCCAGTCCACACTGCCTGCTCATGGGAATATCTGAATTTGTCAGCTGCTGCGCCAGGGCCAAACCCCGCTGCTGCCCGTGCTTCCGCTCCCCATGGACCGAAGTACTGGCTGCAGAGCTTCACATTCCGGTGCAGATTCCAAAGTCGCATCCAAGGCCCCTTAGTCCCCGGACCCAGCAGACTCTGGCAGCAGTTCACCATTCTGAATCTGCCAAGCTTGGTAGATGCTGTCCGCGGGCAGACCGGCCTCGGAGAAGGCCAGTGGTCCGCTCAAATGCTCGCCTTCATAGATGACAAGCTCTTCCCGCATGGAGCGCGGCGCTGTCCCAGCCCGCGACATCACTTCTAGGAGCAGCTGCACGGCATCATAGACGGGGTATCCCTGTCCATCCCATTCCGGCTGACCAGTCTCCGCCAGCATCCGTTCCCGGAAGCGATATTGCGGGGTGGTTTCGTGCAACGCTTGGACCCCATACCAGGGCAGCATGACCCACATCCCATCCAGCTGCGGTTCTGTCAACTCCTCTGCCCGCGGCAGGGCGTTCGAGATGCCCACCACAGGCACCATCAGATCCAAGGCTTGGATCATCTCGTTAGCTGGTCCGGCGGTGGTGAAGGGCAGTTCCAGCACCACAGCACCGAGGCTGGCCGCTGCCGTCAGTTCCGTGAACAGGCCCTGCCAATCGTCGGGGGCTTGGGGATCGGGATCCAAACGGTACACTAGGGTATCGGCGGGCAGAGCCGCAGTCAACTGCGATGCCAGGGACGGGAATTCAGAGCCACGGGTGACCACGACCACTTCGGCCATGCTCCCCTGTTGGGTCAAAAAGGCCGCCGTGTCCACCGCCAACTGCTCCGCCAAACCTGGCAGGGAAAAACTAAACGGGTAGTCCTCAAACCAAGGTTCGCCCTCTGTGAAGACCGAAATATGCGGTACCTGCAGTTCTTGGGCTAGGTTGGCCAACACTCGGGTGGTCTCGGGGGTGGCATCACCCAACACCGCTGTCAGCCGTCCAATGCCCTGGAGGGAGCGCAGTTCGTCAAATACTTCCCCGGGAAAGTTCCCATAGGCAAAGTGCCGCACTTCCACCGGCGGCGGTCCATGCTGCTCGGCCCAATCCTCCAGGGCCAAGGCGGATGCTGCCTGCAAAACGGCGGGTTCCGGGCCATCCGCCGCATCGGCGGCCGGCCCCACTAGGGCCACCACCGCCAAGCCATGGTCGGTTTCGTCAAA
>PWMW01000012.1 GCA_003559095.1 Clostridiales bacterium
GATGTTCTCCTCTCGGCATCGTCGAAGCCGGCAGGGGTGGTCATCTCCAATCGTTCGGGCCGGCAGTTCATTGGCGGTAGTGTGATCGTTGATGCCACGAGTTTGGCCCATGTGACCCAAATGGCCGGCTGCCAACTGACGGAGCATGGCGGCGCGCAGCAGGAGTTTTCGTTCATCACAGTGGGTAACAACAGGGGGTCACAGTGGCCGCAGCGGACACTGCCGCTGCAGCCAGTCCGCGGCGATGCTGAGTACGAAGCACACGAGTACACCTTCACCGAGAGCATGACTGAGTGGTCCCATGCCGAGCTCTGCCGCATCGAACACAGCATCCGCGGCAAGGTTTGGGATGCAGATCAGGTGGATTCTGCGGATCGTTTGCACTTCATTCCGCCGTTCACCATCGAAAGCATGCAGCCGGGAGCCGCTGCGGTCTCGGATCTTGGTCAGCTGCCCCTGGGTGTATTCCGGCCTCGTTCATTGGAGGGCGTCTATGTCTTAAGCGGCTGCGTAGACATCCCCCGAGAGCAGGTCAGCGAGTTTTTGCGTCCCAACAACCTCTTGATCCTCGGTGAGCGCATCGGTTCTGAGGCAGCGGCAGTGTCCCAGCAGCTGCCCCACAGCGTGCCCCAACGGCGAGACGAGACTCCACCGGCAAACGAAGGAGGAGTTCTGCGCCATGGCGCCATGCAGCTGCGCAACAGCCACAGTCAAGGTGTCGTCGATCTCGGAGCTACGTCCATACCCGTGCTTGCCGAATGTGATGTTGTGGTGGTGGGCGGCGGCACGGCGGGTGTTAACGTCGGCATCAGTGCTGCTCGCCACGGTGCGAAGACGTTGGTCTTGGAGTACCTGCATTCCTTAGGCGGGACGCAGAATGCGGGCCTGATCGGACGTTATTGGGATGGTTATCGTGAAGGATACACCAAAGAAATCGACGCTGGTGTTGCCAACATGGCACCAGTCGATCATCCCCGCCAGAAAGAAAAGATCAACACGGAGTGGAACTTCGATTGGAAGATCGAATGGTATCGCAGGGAGCTTTTGACGGCAGGAGCCCAAGCGTGGTTCGGCGTCTTGGCGTGTGGTGCCCTGGTTCATGACAATGAAGTCAAGGGCGTACTGGTCGCAACACCAGCGGGCTTCGGTGTCATTCTGGCCCAAGTGATCGTGGATTCGTCAGGCAGCGCTGACATCGCCATTGCGGCGGGAGCCCAGTATGAGTATACTGGCGCCCAGACTGTTGCCGTCCAGGGTGCCGGCTTGCCTCCAGTGAATCTCGGAGACCATTACAATAATACGGATTGGACGTTCATCGATGACGGCGACGTCTACGATGTTGCGCGGGTGTTTGTCAGCGGCAAAGGGAAGTACGGCGGTGCCTACGATGTGGGAAAACTACCGCAAACACGGGAGCGGCGCCGTCTTGTGGGCGAACACCAGGTTTCCGTCATGGACATTCTCAATCACCGACGCTATCCCGACACCATTTCGTATCATGTGAGCTCCTTTGACAGCCATGGTTTCACCATCGATCCGTTCTTTACCATCAAGCCACCGGAGGAACGGCATACCATCTACGACGCCGATGTTCCGCTGCGCAGTCTGCTACCGCAGGAACTGCGCCGCATTGTGGTTACCGGTCTCGGCGCCAGCGCCCATCGTGATGCCATGCCCGTGATTCGCATGCAGCCCTGTCTGCAGAACCAAGGGTACTCCGTTGGCTACCTCAGCGCCTTGGCGGTCAAAGAACAGTGCGACATCCGTGACGTAGACATAAAGCGCGTGCAGGAACACCTGGTAGACAGGAACATCCTGCCCCAACGTGTGCTGACGGATACGGACACATTCCCGTTGAGCCAAGAGCAGCTGACGGAGGCCGTTGCCGCCCTTGGGGATGGTTTCTCGGGACTCGAGCGCGTGTTAACAGACCCGGAGCGTGCGCAGCCTTTGCTGGAGGAGGCCTATGCCAAGGCGGACGGTCGCGCGGCAAAGACCACTTATGCTCACGTACTGTGCATGCTGGGAGTTTCGGATGGTGTAGACGATATCGTCGCTGCCGTGGACTCTTACAGTGAATGGGACGAGGGATGGGATTACACCGGTCTCGGTCAGTTTGGAAAGAGCATGAGCAGACTGGATAGTCTCATTATCGCCCTCGGGGAAGCTAAGCAGGCCAAGGCCCTGCCGGCCATTCTTGCCAAAGCCGAACAGCTGACTCCAGTCCACGCGTTTTCGCACTATCGGGCCATCGCTTTGGCCTGTGAGCAGATCGGGGACCCGCAGGCGGCACCTGTACTTCGGGCCATCTTGGAACTGCCGGGCGTGGGCGGCCATCACGTGACGTCCCTGCGACAGGCTCGGGATACGGCTGTTCCTGACCCGGCCGATGTGAGCATCCGCAACCAGGTGCTGAAAGAACTCCATCTGGCCCGGGCTCTGTATCGCTGTGGCGATACCGACGGTCAAGGAGAAGCGATCCTGCAGAACTACGCCCAGGATGTACACGGACATTACTATCGTCACGCCTCGGCGGTCTTAGCTGGACAATCATGAACCGCTGGCTGGAGAAACCGGCCTTGTGCGAAAGGAGTCGCGCATGGACACTTACCGTTTGAGCAGAGATATACCGGTGGCAAGGGGCTATGATTTGGTGGTGGCCGGCGGCGGTCCTGCCGGTTGTGCAGCGGCTATCGCCGCTGGACGACGCGGAGCGAAAGTTCTCTTAGTTGAGGCCATGGGCTGCCTTGGTGGAATGAGTACGTCGGGCCTAGTGACAGCCTTTGATCCCATGGCCAACGGCGAGAAGATGCTTGTGGGGGGCATCATGCGAGAAATCGTCGAGACCATGTACCAGCGCGGGTTCATCTCCGAACATGCTGCGCCTGACTTCTGGCGGCGGCGCTTTCACTGTTGGACACCCTTCAAGGTAGAAGGGTTGAAGCTGGTCTTGGATGAGCTCACTGCGGCGGCTAATGTCGAGGTACGTTTTTTCACCCGCCTGATTGATGCCGATGTTACCGGCAGACAGGTCAACGGTGTGGTGGTTCAGAATGTGGAAGGCTACCACTACGTTGAGGCCAAAACGTTCATCGATGCCACTGGCGATGCGGTCTTGGCGGACCTTTGTGGGGCCGACTATCGCGAGGCCGGGCGGGATACGCCGGGAATCATGCCGCCGACTCTTTGCTTCATCGTGGCGGGCATTGACTTTGCCGCTTATGACCGAAGTGTAGTGCAGGAACGGTTGGAAACGGCCATTGCTGAGGGATTCTTCACAGTCCCAGACAAGCATCATCCGGGGACATTTGCCGTGGGTCCTACAACGAGCATGCTCAATGTCGGTCACGTCTTCGACATGAACGCCGTTAAGGAACGCAGCCTTTCCCAGGGGATGATGCAGGGTCGTCGCATGGTTCAAGAGTACGTGGACTTTTACCGCAAGTACATCCCCGGCTTTGAACATGTGGAGCTGATGATGACCGGGGCTCTGATGGGCGTGCGCGAATCCCGCCGCATTGTAGGTGAGTACGAACTGAGCTTTGCAGATTACTTGGCCCGACGGGAGTTCCCCGACCAGATTGGTGTCTTCAACAAAGCGGTGGATATTCATCCCTATGACGGCAGTGATGAGGAGTTCGCTAGATTTCGGGAAGAGTTTTTCGACAAGGGACGGCTGCAGCCAGGCGAGCACTTTGGTATTCCCTACCGGATTCTGGTTCCCAAAGGCTGGACAAATCTTTGGGTGGCTGGTCGCTGCGCTTCCAGCGATGTTCAGGTGCACGGCTCCATTCGGGTGCAGCCCGCTGCTGCCATGATGGGCGAGGCCGCCGGAACCGCTGCGGTGCAGGCTATTGAGCATGCACAAAGTGCCGTGAGCCTAGATACTGTGCGTCTTGTGGCGTCTCTGCGTGAGGCCGGTGCTCACCTGCCTTAACTCGGCTATTCCTGGCATGTGGCGACTACGTGGAGGCTGGGACGTGTCTGCCGCAGCAACGCATAGCAAACGAAAATCCGACCTTGGGAACAAAACCCAGGTCGGATTTTGCCGTTCTATGGAGTTTAGCGTCCCCGCAGAGCTGAGGAGTTAGATGACGAATGCATCGGCCGGACACTCAAACGAACATCTGTTTCGATTCAAGCCAAGGAGGGATATCCCTACAGCGGCACGCCGCATCGTTGACAATCCACACTTCGACAACGAAAAACGCTGGAAATTTCGCGTATCTTTGCGACTAAACAATAACATAACGAAAAAGAACCAGGTTATTCGCAGAAACGTTTGCATGGATAACTGTTATCAGTTATAATAGGGAAAATAGTTCGACGAATGAAGCCCGTGCGGAGAGCGACTGCGGCAGGTTTGGGCATGCAGTGCCCAGCAAGACCTGTGGATACCGCGCTACCATGAAGCGGAGTTTGGCAGTACGTGCCCCTTGTTTCGGAAACCTAACCACCAACGAGGCACTCTGCACGGCGGCAAACCAGATGGTTGTATCAAGAAAGATGATTCGGCGTTCATGGATCTTCTTGTCCCTGTGGGCAGACGTTCGGCCGTCCGGGATAAGAAGGTTTTTCCATTTCACCACAGTCTGAAGGAGGGTGAATCACGATGACCGGGCAAGATAACCAGATGATGACAGGGGCAAGTATGCTGCTCGAAGCCTTGGCCAGGGAACACGTAGACGTAATCTTCGGTTACCCAGGGGGAGCCATCCTGCCCACGTATGATGAGATCTATAAGCAGGGCATTCAGCACATCCTAGCCCGCCACGAACAGGGGGCTATCCATGCTGCTGAAGGCTATGCCCGGGTATCGGGCAAACCCGGAGTATGCATTGTAACCTCAGGGCCAGGAGCCACCAATGTGGTTACGGGCCTAGCCGATGCTATGATGGATTCCCTGCCTTTGGTGGTAATTACGGGCCAGGTGGCCACATCCTTGGTGGGTACCGATGCCTTTCAAGAAGCAGATATTTTTGGCATTACCATGCCCATCACCAAGCACAACTTTCAAGCGAAACGAGTGGAGGATCTGCCGCGGATCATCAAGTCGGCCTTTCAGATCGCCACCACAGGCAGACCGGGGCCGGTGCTCATTGACCTGCCCAAAGACGTTTCGCTGGCGTCGGGAATCTTTAACTACGAAGGTAATGGGCGCTTGCCGGAGCACAGGCCGCCGTTGGCTCCGCAGCCGGAGGCCATCATGAAGTTGGTAAAAGCTGTGCAAGAGGCCCGCCGACC
>PWMW01000101.1 GCA_003559095.1 Clostridiales bacterium
ATTGTTAATGTTCTGCGAAGGATGGCGTTTACCTGTCGGTAGGGCGAGGAATGAATGCACATCAACCATCTTTCGTGCTGTTCGGCTCCGCCAAAACGCCGCCTGGGAGTCCGGGGAGCCCAGGCTTGTGGCAGCCATGTACATCCAGACGCGGCAAAGCAGCCAACCGTAAGCCGGCGGCTGCTTTTTTGACCAATGGATCGGGAACGGGGGCGGATGGGCCTTGGAAGTTCCATTGAGAAGCGGTATGGGGAGGTTAAACAAGACCTCCAAAGTCCGTTAGCTGCGATCTCCGTGGCTGCGAACCTCCAAAATCTCTCCTCCACTAGTTTTCCGCTGTGGAAACCTGGGCTGGCGATGTTCTTGGTTCAGCAGGGATTTCGTCAGCGGTCACTACGATAGTCTATGGCGATGCGACCAGCAACAGCGTTCTCGGTATGGATCACGATCAGATACTCCCCTTCCGCCAACTGCAGGGAAATTTCTTCTTTGATCCTATCGCCCGCCAATGAGAAGTAGGTTGCTTCATCTCTTTGGAGCTCAATGGCGACCGTGCCGCTCTGTAAGGCCACATCAATATCCCATGTATAACGGGCATCGCGCTTAACCCGAAGAATCTTCGTGTCATAACTGTGACTTTGCTCAAAAGAGCGACTGATGGTACCGGTATCTTGACTTCGTGAGTACTGCAGCGCCCCTGCCGGAAGGTTCACTCGACAACCCGAGGTCAACAACAGAACAGACAATAGCAAAATGATTCCTATGTACAAGCGCAATGAAGGCTCCTCCTTTTGCAGCAGATGCTGATCTCGCCAACGGTGTTCAGGAAGAATAACCACGCGAATCGAGATCTTTGACCTCCTTGGCTAGACGGTCCACTTCCTTCTTCAAGGTACTCACTTGGGACAAGGCAGCCACCGCAAACACAAAGGCTATGGGAGCCAGCGCACCTACGAACTCCATACAGACACCTCCTCTTTTTCCACCTCCATTGTATCGCCGTTGAAGCTAGATCGGAACCGACTGGAGGTCCATTGGAACTCCGTCTGCGGTTGGAGAAGCAGGGATGAACTAGGCTGAGATTCCGCGGCGGCAGATCACGACAGGCAGCGGCCTCACCGGGGTAAGTAAGTCATGATGTTCCAGAGGTCCGTGGGCTGCACCATCAGTCATAGAGGTAATACCGCTGGCTGGTCTTCTTGTAGCGTTCCAGGTCTTCCCCATAGTATGCCAGGAGCTGGTCAGCGGTCAGGCCTTCCGTGCGGAAACGCTCGGTACCCAAAAGCATATCGAAGTAAGCCGTGAACTCCCGGCTAGACCCCGGCGGCTTCACATCATGCCCCACAGTACTGGGCGCCCACTGCAATTGATCCGGGCAGAGTTCCCGGATCTCTTCGATCAGGGTCATGGCCACACGGACGGGTGAGATCCGCTGTTTGTCCAAGACATGGATCTGGACCCCATGGCACACTTCACCAGCATACTTCGACGATCGCGGCACATAATGGACGCGCCCGAAACGCACGCCCTCCAACGAACGGTTGTTCATCCGCCGGACCAATGCGTCGGCCGGCAGCCAGGGTGCACCCAACAGTTCGAAGGGCATGGTAGTTCCTCGCCCCTCGCTGAGGGTTTGGATGCCCTCCAACAAACACATCCCAGCATAGAGCAGGATGGACTCAAGACGGGGCAGACTGGGTGAAGGCAGCACCCACGGCACGTCAGTATCATCCAAAAGCCAGGATCGGCGCCAGCCCAGACAGGGTATGATAGTCAGAGGGCAGCCCAGCCCGTACTCCTGGTTAACATACTGAGCGAACTCACCAATAGTCAAACCTGTACGCTGTGCGAGACCGTAATCTCCCACAAAGGTATGCATGTCCGGTCCGCACACGGTGCCTTCGCACACCAATCCTCCCAGGGGGTTTGCCCGATCCAGTACGAACAAAGGCAGTTGGGCAGCGGCACAGCTCTTCATAACTTGGGCCAAACAATAGAGGTATTCATAATAACGAACGCCTACTTCCCGCAGATCAAATACTATGGCATCTAGATCCACCAGCATCTCCAGCGAGGGCGCGTTCCGTTCGGCGCTGAAGATACTATACACGGGCAAACCCGTCCGGTCATCGACATAGTGGGGCGTGTGTTCGCCGTAGATGAACTCGCCGCGAATGCCAAAAATTGTATTGAACAAGCGGATCACCGTATAACGTTCATGGAGAAGATCCACAGCCAGCTGCAGATTGCTGTCTATGGATGCCCCTCCTGCCACGACACCCAAACGCAGTCCCTGTAGGTGTCGATCCATCGCGGCTACATTATCTAGTCCCTGCCGAACGAACTGCTTCATTGACGATCCCTCCCGTGATTCGGTGAGCCTTGGGCACCTGCGTTAACCCAGCGGCGCGCCGTGTCGACCCGCAACCAGTGAACACGGCGCGCCACCTAAGATAACAGGCTCTTTGGTGCCAATTTGGGAAAATATGGGCACGGAAATCCCAACTAACAGGATTTCGCGGTTTTTGTTTGGCGCGCTAAGGTCACCTTTGAGGTGAAATTCTAATATAGCCAATACTGCTTTTGCATGGCAGCAAAGGATTTGGCGTCTTCGTACCAATCTGCCAAAATAGCTTCTGGCTGCCGCTTGGCGTCCAGTCCGTGACGGACCTTGTCGGTTCCCATGAGGCGGTCTATGGCCAGAATCCCAGTATCCCCGGAGCGCGTCCGCCATTGGGTCTGTTCCGGGTAGAGATCCTGCAGGCATTTAAGCAGTGTCAGACCCGTTAGGCAGCTGTCCACCGCCTGTCGATCGGTCACGATGACCTGAACGCCGCCGCATTCCTCGCCGGCGTGCTTTGAGAATGTTGGGACAAAATAGATGGGTCGGAACAAGACACCGGGCAGGGATGCTGTATTAAGCACCTCCACCGCATCGTACGGGTCCACCCATGGTGCCCCGATGTACTCGAAGGGATTGGCCGTACCGCGGCCTTCAGACAGGTTGGTTCCCTCGAACAAACACGTTATGGGATATACCAAGGCGCTGATAAAACTGGGAATGTTCGGCGAGGGGGGTACCCATTGCAGGTTCAGTTCATCGGCAAACTCTCCAGACCAACCACTGCACTTCACAATTGTGAGCTGAGCATTGATTTCATAGGCATCGTTGACCCAAGATGCCAATTCTCCCAAGGTCAACCCGTGGCGCAGCGTCATGGGATACGCTCCCACAAAGGACTGAAACCCATCTTCAAGAATGTTCCCTTCGACGCGGCGGCCAATGGGGTTGAGCCTGTCCAGGACGACGAAGGGTTTTCCGTGCTCGGCACAGGCTTCCATGGCATGAAGCATGGTGCTGATGTACGTGTAGTAACGCACGCCCACATCTTGGATATCGTAGACCAAGACATCAACATCGGCCAGCATGGCCGCGGTGGGCTTGCGGGTCTTACCATACACACTGTATACAGGAATGCCCGTGCGCTCATCCACTTGATCCTCCACTGCACCGCCGGCCTGCACGCTTCCCCGTACTCCGTGCTCCGGAGCAAACAGAGCGGTCACTGTTACATCCGCCCTCCCGTGCAGCACGTCAACATTGCTCTGCATGGCCTGTGTGACACCGGTGTGATTGGTAACGAGGCCAATACGTTTCCCCTCAATAACGTGCATCTCTTCGGTCAGCAACCGATCCAACCCCGACTGGTATGAACTCATCTTTATCCTCCTCTTTGGTGGCAAATCTCACCATGATACTCTCCTGCAAACTCCCTTACCCAACCTGCGGTTCCCGCCTTACCACACCCTTTAGCTGCACCCCCAAATGCCAGTATTTGCTCATCAGCGTTACGCCAAAATGTCATCGGATAACACGAGGCGCAGCAGGCATCCCTGCTGGGTTATCCATTTGAAAAGGGCTTCCATGAAAAAATACGTTCCCCAGATCAGTTCATTCTTTGGTACCTGCCCCAGATAGTTGTAGCAGCCTTCCAGCAGCATACCCCGGGGACGTATATCTTCGGCACCAAGGGGTGTGAGATACTCGGCAATGAGTGTCGTGAGCATCTGTTTCGCCTTGGCCCGATACAGCCTTCGCCGGGCCGCATCAGGATCCAGCTCCGCCCAATCCAACAAGGCCGATGCTATAATGGCTGCTGCTGACGTATCGCGGTACGGTTCGTGCTGGCCGAAATTGTGGAAGGGCACGCCGTCCTTGGGCAGCCACTGAAGAGCAAAATCCGTCACCCTGCGGCCTGCCAGCAGAAACTCCTCCTCCGGCTGCGCCTGGTAGGCGTAGGCAAAACCACTGACGGCCCAGGCATGTGTCTGCGACGCGCACGCGTCGTCCCAACGGGCATCGTGATGGCAGTGTCGCATCAGCAGCTGTCCCGTCTCCAGATCGTAATGAATGCTCTGGTATGTGGCACCGTCTGCGCGGACAAAATCCACTGCACTGCGACGCCAATGCGCGAGAGCAGCGTCTCTGCTGTTCTCATCACCGCAGATCTGCCAGTGCCACCACAAAACCGCCAAACTGGGCAGGACATCAACTATGACATCGTTCTCGCCAGGAAACGCCGGAATCTGCCCCATCGTCGGCGTGAACATGCGCTGCAGATACTCTGCTCCCCGCACGGCCTGTCGCGCCGGAAGGTCGGCGGCCGTGAACCAGTGGCCTAATGTGCCCGCGATGAAATACTGAAAGCGAGCCGGATACGGATCCAAAGCGTGGAGCAGTCGGATCCCGTAGTCCCGGAACTCTGCCCTGCCAGTATAGGCGTAGGCCAGCCACTGCATACCGATCCAAAACGGGGCTGTCCACCCATTATCCAGCGTCCACCTGCCCGCAATCGAATCAGAGTAGACGGGGAACCCCAAGCCCACTTCGCTGCGGGTGGCTTGCACTCGCTGCAGAAGCAGGTCCATGGCCTGCTGGAATGTGCGCATTCCATTGCCCACAGTGATGCTCACCTCCCAACTCAACCAAGAGAAACACAGCTGCCCAACTCCAAGCTGCGATGCACTGCCTCGAGAACCCGAACATTTTCCAAGCCGTCCTGCAGCGTAATGGGAAACGGCTGCTGCTCGTGAAGACAGTTGGCGAAGACATCCAAGGAATAGACCAGATATCCTGCGTTACGTCCGTGGACGTTGGTCATCAGGGTTGGTGGGAAACTGTACCGTTCTTGAACCGCTGTGACCATTTGCTGATGGGTATTGGAACGAACCATGCCGTGCTCGCAGACAACTTCCAGGCCCATGTCAACGACCTGAGGCATGGCCGTGGGCAGCACCCAACCCGATTCGAACTGGCCTACGGTCCCGTTGTCATATTTGAGAAGTACAGTGATGAAGTCCCAGGTATCAATGCCCAGGGATGCCAGTTTCCAGCGGCTGCCGCTGGCATACACCGAACGCACAGGTGCCTCTGTCAGCCATGAACCCAGATCCAGGATGTGGCTTAACAAGAACCAACCCGGTGTGGTGCGGTGACTCCATCGGATCATCTCCGTAGGAACCATGATTGTGTCGTTGAGATGCCCTTTGATGGAGAGAATTCTACCATACGCTCCACCAGCTAGTGTCTGCTTGATGGCAGCATACGGTGGGTTGTAGCGATTACCAAACCGTACCATCACTCGGCCCCGCGACTGTTGTTCCCGCTGGACAAGTTTGTGGGCCTCGGTAACGTCCATGGTCAATGGTTTTTCCACCAGGACATGGATGTTGGCCGCAAGGGCCTCTGCCACCAGTTCATAGTGGGCAAAGTCCGGTGTTGCGATGTAGACTGCGTCCAGTTCTGCCTGCCGAAACATAACTCCTGGGTCAGAAAAGGCCGCTGTGGAAACTGCCCTCCCCAACTCCTCAGCCTTCACCAAATGGTGGTCGCACACCCCAGCTAGGCAAAGGTGAGGGTGCTGGTCAATGAGTGAAGCATAAAGTTTTCCCATGATGCCGCAGCCGACGATGCCCATGCGCAGCATGCCATCCCCTCCCAAAAAACTCAGTCTTGGTTCCTCATCCAGGCATTGGCCAGCCTTGCGGCGGCCTCAGATTGTTCTGCGGTAGACCTGCTGTCCGTTCACATAGGTGCTGCTGACCTCGCCAACATCATCCAAGACTACGAAGTCAGCTGCATAACCGGGTACGAGACTGCCCAAGCAGTGGTCGCATCCCAAGATCCGGGCTGGGTTGATAGTGGCCAGCCGCACCACTTCCGGCCAACTGAGGCCCAAGGTCTTTTTGACCGTGTGCACATCTTGGATCATAGGCGATGCACTGCCGGCCAACGTTCCGTCGGATAAGGTCACGCGTCCGTTATTGACAGCAACACTGCGTCCGTCACCTTTGGTGTACTGGCCATCGGGCATACCGAGAAACTCACAGCCATCAGTCACCAGGACAACCCGTTCCAAACCTTTGGCGTTCAGCAGTACCTGCATTGCCCCGGGGTGGACGTGCACGCCGTCGCCAATCAGCTCGCAGTCTATATCCTTAGAGACCAAAGCTGCACCCGCTAGGCCCGGCTCACGATGATGAAAGGGCCGCATTCCATTAAATGTGTGTGTAACCAAAGAGACACCGCTGCGAAAGGCCGCGCCCATGGCAGCAAAGGTGCCATCCGAATGCCCTGCCGCCACAACCACGCCATGGGAACGCAGCAGGGAGATCACGGCGGCGGCGCCTGGCATTTCCGGAGCCAAACTCACGATCTTGATCTTGCCGGCCGCCAGTTCCAGCCACAGGGCTGTCTGCGCCACTGACGGCGGCAGAATATACTCCAACTTCTGCGCTCCCCGCCGCACAGGATTGATGAATGGTCCCTCCAGGTGGATTCCTACGCAGCGGGCACCGCCCTGTCCAAAAGCAGTAATGGCCTTTATGGTCTGCTCCATGGTGGTCAGGGATTCCGTACTGATGGTGGCAGCAAATGCCGTTATACCCTGGGCCGGCAGGGCTTCCGCTATGGCTGCCACAGCTGCGGCCCCATCGGTAAAACGATGGGACGCGGCGCCATGGACGTGAATGTCAATGAGACCGGGGCAGATCCAATGGCCCGCAACATCATGGACAACCATTTGGCCCCTGGATCTGTGCTGGTTCTCCCACTGGTATTGGTCCAATACTGCTTCCACCTGAGAGCCTGTTATCAAGAGGGTGGCGTTCGTCCTCTGTTCAAAGGGTGTGACGATGGTGGCACCCACAAAGGCTTGCTTGAGCATTACGTTCTTCCTCCATCCATGGCCGCTGGACACGCACAGTCACGGGCCTCAGAGTCCACTTCATAGGTGGCATGAGAGCGCCCAACAACAACCGCCAAGTCCCATTGGCTGGGATTTCCGTAACCACGTTTTCCCAAAGTCGTTCGTCGCGCCGGGTTTTGGAGTGGACTCCTAAGCAACCTCCACACCCTTCAGCTGCAGCTCCTTGGCAAAATGGCAGGCCACTTGGTGGGTGCGCTCGGGATCCGAGTGCACGTTGACCAACGGCGGTGCTTCCGCCGAGCAAATGTCCTGAGCATAGGGACAGCGGGGGTGAAAATAACACCCGCTGGGAGGATTCGCTGGATCGGCCACCTCACCTTTGAGGGGAACCCGAGCTTTTTTCAAGAGTGGATCGGGTTTAGGCACGGCCGACAGCAGCCGCTCCGTGTAGGGATGCTTGGGATGCTTAAACAGGTCTTCTGTATCGGCGATCTCCACGATCTTTCCGACATACATCACGGCCACCCGATGACTGATGTGCTCCACGAGGCTGAGGTCATGGGCAATGAAGAGATAGGTTAAGTTCAACTGCTGTTGGAGATCCTGGAGCAGATTCAGAATTTGCGCTTGGATGGATACATCAAGGGATGAAACCGATTCGTCGCAGACGATAAGCCTCGGGTTCAAAGCCAGGGCTCGGGCGATACCGATGCGCTGGCGCTGTCCACCACTGAAGGCGTGGGGGTATCTGCGCATGTATTCCGGGCGCAGCCCGACCATGCGCATCAGCTCCACAACCCGTTCTTCCAGGATTTTGCCGCGCATCGGCTGCAGGCAGGTAATCGGTTCAGCAATGATGTCTTTGGTCGTCATGCGGGGATTCAGCGACGAATAGGGGTCCTGGAAGATCATCTGCATATCCTCCCGCAGCGGCCGCAGCGCCTTGTGGTTGAGGGAAGCCACATCCAAGGTTCCTTGTTCCCGTGCCAGAAGAATCGAGCCCGCCGAGGGCTCAATGGCCCGAACAATGCAGCGGCCCGTGGTGGTCTTGCCACAGCCACTTTCGCCCACAAGACCTAACACCTCACCCTGGCGAACAGAAAAGGAGACATCATCCACGGCGCGGACTGTGCCCACCACGCGCTTAAGAAAACCTTTCCGGATGGGAAAATACTTTTTAAGATTGCGGACATCCAGGAGCGTTCTAGCCTCAGCCATGCTCGGCCACTCCCTTCTCATAGAGTACACAACTGACCGCGTGATCGGGTCCCACATCCACCAGTTCGGGCCGGCGAACGTTGCACAGCCCCCTGCGAAACTGGGGACAGCGTGGGTGGAACGGGCAGCCGGAGGGTATGTTGGATGCATCCGGTACAGTGCCCTTAATGGAGGCCAGCTTGCGCCCGGTTTTTTGACCTAGCTTGGGTATGGACTGCAGCAGCAGTCTTGTGTAGGGGTGTTTGGGATTGTGGAAGATCTCCACAACCGGAGCCCGCTCCACAATCCGCCCTAAATACATGACAACAACATGCTCGGCCACCTCGGCAATGACGCCTAAGTTATGGGTAATCATCATGACGGCCATGTTGAACTCTTCCTGCAGTTCCTGCATAAGATCTAGGATCTGGGCCTGAATGGTCACATCCAACGCAGTGGTGGGCTCATCAGCGATGAGCAGTTGTGGGTTGCAGCTTAAGGCCATGGCGATCATAGCCCGCTGGCGCATACCACCGCTCAGTTGATGTGGATACTCATCCACTCGCCGGGTGGCTCTGGGAATGCCCACGCGATCCAGCATGGCAATGGCTTTTGTCTTTGCTTCCTTGACGCTAACCGGTTGATGCAGCAGAATCGCTTCCATAATCTGATTGCCAATGGTGTAAACCGGACTGAATGACGTCATGGGTTCTTGGAATATCATGGCGATCTCGCGGCCGCGGATCCGCTTAATCTCAGGTCCCAGTGGATCTAATTTCGCCAAATCCACCACACCGTCGGATCGATGGAAGAGCAGTTGCCCGTCGACAATCCGTCCCCGTGATCCCGTTATCCGCAGGATAGAGCGAGCAGTTACACTTTTTCCGCAGCCGCTTTCGCCCACCACACCCACCGTCTGACGCTTGTTGATGTCAAAGGTGACCCCATCCACCGCCTTGACGATACCTTCATCTTGGTAAAAATGGGTTTTGAGGTTCACAATCTCCAGTAATTTCTCTGCCATAGTCGATACCACCACCTTTTGGATTGGGATCAGTGGGCATAGGGGTCGGCCGCATCGCGCAGGCCGTCACCAAGGAAGTTGAAGGCCAACACCGTGATAATCACGAGAGCACCAGGCCACAACAGCCAAGGCGACAATGCCACGGTCCGAATGTTCTGGGCTTCCTGCAAAAGAACCCCCCAGCTGATGGCCGGAGAACGCAATCCTAAACCCAGAAAACTTAAGCTGGTTTCCCCGATGATCATGCTGGGAATGGCCAAGGTGATGGATGCAATGATGTAGCTGGAAAACGAAGGTACCATATGGCGGGCAATAATCCGGAATTCGGTGGCTCCGGATAACCGAGCCGCCGTTACAAAATCCTCTTCCCGCAGCGACAAGAAGCGACTCCGCACCACCCTCGCCAGTTGGGTCCAACCAATAAATGACAGGATTACAGTAATGCCGAAATACACGCGAATCTGCGGCCAATGAGGCGGCAGGGCGGCGCTTAACCCCATCCAGAGGGGAATGGTCGGGATGGAACGCACAATCTCAATAATGCGCATGGCTACAGAATCGAAAAGTCCCCCAAGATATCCGGCAAAGCCACCGATGATTACCCCCAGTATGAAACTGAGGAACACTCCCACCAAGCCGATGGACGTGGAGATGCGAGCACCATAAAGAATGCGCGAGAACATATCCCGTCCCAACCTGTCGGTTCCCAACAAAAAGACATGCCCTTCGTCTACGCCGAATAAGCGCAGATCGCTCTGCCAGATGCCCCACATCCTATAGGGTGTGCCCCGATGGAAGAACCCAATGGGGTACTTTTTATCCGTATTCAACACATACGTCCGCCGCAGTGTAGTCGGATCGATGACCCGATCGTACCCGTAGACGAACGGGCGCAGGCTGAAACCTTCTTCCACATCCACAAAACGCAGGCGCTGCGGCGGGGCGTGGGTCAGCATGACATCGCGCTGGTTAGGGTCGTACGGCGCAAAGAACTCGCAAAAGATGGCCAGTACGTAGATGATGATCAGCACCACAGCACTGAACATGGCCAGGCGATGGCGGCGGAACTTCCACCACATCAACTGCCACTGTGAGGCCACCAAAACACGCTCTTCATCACCGACAAATCCTTCCTGCAGGCTCTCTGCCACGGCATCTTCGGGTTCTTGGTCTTCGTATGCGTATTTTTCATCAAATTCAGACATGGGCGACCTCCCTTCTACTCGTAGCGAATGGTGGGATCTAGCCAAGCCAGCAGGATATCGGATATCAGAGTCCCGATAACCGTGAGGAAACTTAACATCATGATGAAGCTTCCGGCCAGATACATGTCCTGGCTCTGCAGAGCACGCAGAAGCAGCGGTCCAGTGGTTGGCAGATTGAGTACCACCGCCGTAATGGTTTCGCCCGAGATCAGCAGAGGCAGCATCCATCCCACCGTACTAATGAAAGGAATCAAGGCAACGCGAACCGGATATTTGTACAGTAGGCGCCGTTCCGAAACACCCTTGGCCCGGGCTGTATCAACATATGGCTTGCCCAACTCATCCAGAAGGTTGGCTCTGAGGGTTCGCATCAAACCAGCGGTGCCAGCCGTGCCGATCACGACGACAGGAATCCAGATCCTGCTGAGCATATCAACGAACTTATCCCAGCTCCAAGCAGCATCAATGTACTGCGGTGAGAAGAGCCCTCCCACACTCTGGCCAAAGTACGAGAAAGAAATCCACATCAGCACCAAGGCCAGCAGAAAGTTGGGAATGGCAACGCCGATGAAAGCCAAGAACGTTGCCAGATAATCCCCGGCGGAGTATTGATGGGTAGCTGAATAGATGCCAATGGGGATGGCTACAATCCAGGTAAACAACAAAGTGATCAACGAGACCGCCAAAGTAAGGCCCAGTCGGCCCCAGATCAGGGTGCGAACTGGGCGATTCCATTCGAAGGACTGCCCAAAATCACCCCGCAGCATACCCCGGACCCAATACCAGTACTGCACATAGATCGGACGGTCCAGCCCGTAACGCCTGTTCAGGGCCATAATGGTGGCATCATCCACGTCGGCGCCAGCCTCGGTCAGCTGAGCGATATACGTAGACAAAAAATCGCCAGGGGGAAGCTGGATGATGGCAAAGGAAATGATAGAAATCACGATCAACGTTGGGATCATCAGCAAAGTTTGGCGAAGAATATAGACGAGCAAAGGATCACACCCTTCCCTACGGGCTGGCCAGATCCGTGGCAGCCCTTGTTGTAGGGCGAAAGCGGGGTTACCCGCCTTCGCCCCAATTGCGGCTTAATCACAATCGGCGCCAGCTCCTGGCAACGAGAAGAAGAACTGTTCTGGCATGAGGTGTCCGATCTGGACCAATACCCAGTCACGGGTAGCCAGTTCCGGAACATTGCGCAGATCATCCTTGACAATAATGGGCAGCGGTGAGTTCCCAACGGTACCGATCCACAAAAGGTTCGATACAGACAGTTCGATGAGCTCTGTGCCCATGGCGAGCCGCCGGCTTTCATCGGGTTCACGAACATACTCACGATAAAGGTCCATCATCTTGCGAATATCCCCAGTGGGCTCTTCACCGTCGCGACCACCAGTGTTGTACCATTGAGCATAATACAGAGCTCCATTGGAACGGCCCGGTGATGCGGGGAACACATAGACAGGATCGATGAAGGGGTGCAGTCCACGGCCGTGAGCCCAGATGACGAAGTCCATCTCGGTGGTGAAGGCTTTCTCGAACTGGATGGAAACGCCCAGGGGCCGCACAGCCACGTCAATGCCCAAGGCCTGCCAGGCATCGGCGACGAAGACCATAATGTCATCGTAAGGACCGAACTCCGCGGTGGTTGGATACTCCAGAACCAAACGCAGCGGTTGGCCATCGGAACGGAGACGGATGCCATCGGCGTTGCGCTTGTCCAGACCAAGACTGTCCAACAAATCGTTGGCCTGTTCCGGATCATACTGCGCGTGCATTGTACCGAACTCAGGTCGGAAGAAGGGTGATGCATCCAATATCACAGCTTGGCGAGGCTGCGCCAGACCCAGGAAGCAGAACTCGTTGATCTCTTCCCGGTTAATGGCAACGGACAGGGCAATGCGGAAGTCCAGAGTGTTCATCAACTCTTTCATGACAGGATCTTGATGGTGGAGGTTCGGTGCCAGCTGCAGCTGGGAACCCAAGGTAGAGTTCCAGAGCAGGACCCTGTATTCACCTTCACCCTCATGCTCCTTCAGGAACGGAAAATCGGGCAGTGTCATGTTAGCAAAATCCAGATCGATTTCGCCATTGGCTACCATCATATTCAGAACTTCACGGTCGCCAATGATCTGCACCGAGACCTGATCGATATAGGGCAGCTGATTGCCCGCTTCGTCCACTTTCCAATAATAGGGATTGCGCTCCCAATGCTGGATCTCACGCCCCATGAGCTCGGTTGTGGGTTTCCAGGCGGTAATCACGGGAATATCCGGATTGGTGCGGAAGTCCCGTTTTTCGTAATAGTAGTTGAACCAAGTATCGAAGCCAGCTTCGGCTGCGGCGGCCACGAGGGCATCGGGATCATCCACATAATCGATGTGGAACTGCGACAGGTAGTGCTTCGGCTGCGTCATAATGGAGTGGAACGCAGCTCCTCCGGCTTGGAATGCCATGTTGTCCAAGAACACGGCGTTGGGCTGCTTAAGAACAAACGCAAAGGTGAAGTCGTCAATGACGTCCAGTTCCACGGGCTCGCCCTGGCTCATCAGCCAAGCCGGTGTTGCCGGGGTAATCTCGGAGTTCAACAGGCTGTCCCGGAACCAATACTCAATGTCTGCGGTGGTGAACGGCATTCCGTCGGACCATTTTACCCCTTCCCGGAGGTAAAACGTGTAGATCAATCCGTCGTCGGACACTTCCCAGCGCTCCGCCAAGTTGGGAACATGGGTGACACCATCGGTGCACCAGCTCACAAGAGGTTCGCTGAAGAACGCCGAGTGAATCGTCCCGGTGGCAAAGGGATCACGCATAGCCAAACGCAGACGACCACCATACTGACCGATGGTTTCGAAGTTTTCCACCACTCTGGGATTCACCGGCAGCCTTTCGGCCACGGGTGGCAGATCCTTACCGGTCAACATGGGCGACTGCTGGTACCCCAGGGCGTTCCCGGTTAACAGCAAACTGAGCAATACAACAAGAATTACCAATGAACTGCCTCGACCTAACATGTCCTTACCTCCTTGTCTCTTTACCTACCCGTACAGCAAGTACTGGCTGCGACGATCAACAAAGCCCGGCAGCTCGGCTTGCCACGTCTCCAGGATTTGGTCGGCGCTGCGGCCTTCTTCGATCCAGCGGCGGAAATTTCCGCTGCCAGTGAGCAGATCGATGAATAGACGCTTACCGGAAGCCAACTCTGCAAAACCCTGCCACTGGAAAGCTTCCGGATCCTGGCGCCGAACAGCCTGAGTCATGTGAACACCCAAAGCCACCGCTTCCAGAACCGTTGGATCCGTCACATGCACTTCCACACCATGGCACAGCTCATTGCAGTGTTTGGAAAACATCGGCAAAAAACGAGCTGCTCGAAACACCACCCCCTGCATACCTACGGAATTCAGTTCATCTGCCAATTGCATTTCGTTCAGCCAAGGACTGCCAATCAGTCGAAACGGCTTCGTTGTTCCCCTCCCTTCTGAACATGAGGTGCCTTCAAAGAGGCATGTTCCCGGGTACACCACAGCGGTCTCAAACCCGGGCATATTCGGTGAGCTCACCCACAGCAATCCGGTATCAGGATAGAGCATATCCCTGCCATATCCCTGCAGCGGAACCACCGTCAGATCGGCGCTGAGACCCGTTTCACCGTTGTACATTTTGGCCAATTCCCCACCGGTCATACCATGGCGCACAGCCAAGGTGTGGAATCCCACAAACGAACTGTACTCTGGTTCCAACACACCCCCAGCCAGCTTTCGGCCGCCCAAGGGGTTCGGGCGATCCGTAACGATCACTGGTATCCCTTTCTCAGCAGCCGCCTCCATGCATAGTGCCATCGTCGAACTGCCAGTGGTGTAGCGACAGCCGCTATCGCGGGCATCAATCAGCAGTACATCGATACCCTCCAGCATGTCCGGTGTCGGCTTCAGGGTATCGCCATAGAGGCTGAATACGGGTGCCTGGGTGTATTCGTCGACGTCGTGGGACAAACGAACCCCCGCTTGGACCGCACCCCAAACCCCGTGTTCCGGGGCAAATATAGCTGCCAATTGGATATCGGGATGGTCGCAGAGAAGCCGAATAAAGGGCAAGCCCTGCTCGTCCACGGCGTTATAGTTGCCCACAAAACCTACCCGGCTTCCTCTATCCAGATAAAGCCCTGGCTGTTCCAAGAACCTAGTCAGACCCAACTTGACTCTCAGCGGTGCCACATGGTTCACTCCTACCCTTTGATTTTTTCGGCCTTTGCCAGTTCCGCAGCGACGACTTCCCAGCATATAGACGGTTTCCATTGCCCAAGAGCCAACAAAAGGGCGCCTCCCACGGGAGAAAGGTTGGGCTTACGCAGCAGCAGTTGGCAATCATTCCGGAGGCGGCGGGCCAGCAGCCGTCGATACATGGCGCTTCCGGCCAAGGTTGCTCCCGCATAGTGGACGGATGCACACCCTCCTGCGGAAAACAGCTGCCGGTGAATGGTCTGAACTGCGGTAGTTAAGTCCGTGACCCCCTGCTCCGCCAGGGCCGCGGCCACCGCATCACCCCGATCAGCAGCGGCAAACACACACGGAGCCAAGCCGGCCACTCGCCGGATCAGATCACCGTCCCTGCGCAGCAGCTGAGCAACATGCCGCAGCGTGTCCACGGCGAAGTGTCTTTGAACCTCCGCCACCAGTTGCGTGGCGGGGCCGCGCCCGTCCACCGCCTGGGCACATGCCCGCAGGGCTTGGCAGCCCAGGTTATAGCCGGATCCTTCATCACCAAAGAGCGCTCCCCAGCCGCCGCTCAGGTGGTTGGAGCCATCGGCTTTCTCTCCGTATGCAAAGGATCCTGTACCAGAGGCAATGACAATGCCCGAATGTCCAGATACCGCCCCTGCCCATGCAGCCCGATAGTCGCCCACAGCCAAGGCGGGAGAGGCACAACCACGGGAATGCAGAACGTCCCTAAAGGCCGAAACTGCTGTGACGTTGTGGGCTGTTCCCGCGATGGCCAGTACCACGCCACGACTGGCAGCCAACGTCAGACCCGTCATTTGCTGGAACACATCCAAGCCCGCTGCCAAACGGGCCGCAGCCGTCTCCACGCCGATGCTGGGGTTTGTCCCCACTCCTTCAGAATACCCCACAACGCGACCATTACTGTCACAGGCCGCATAGCGGGTCTTGGTGCCGCCGCCATCAACACCCAGCACCCATCCTTCAGAGGTCGCCATCTCTACTCAAACCGAATCCTGGCCAGGTACTTGCTGCGCAGCTGGGTGCTGCGTTCATCCGTGCCGTCCAAGTTGGTTGAGATGCTGACGGGCGGGATCTCTCCTTGGCTCAAGAACTTCTCCATCACGGTCAGCATGAGCGCGTTCACCAGTAGGCAGCCGGTGATGGTAGATATGGGACCGACCTTGAGCTCCGTACCCGGCAGTGCCACGCAGGCATCACCCTTGGGAGCTCCGTTATCCAAGACCACATCGGCCAAATCACACAGCTTCTTGCCACTGGAGTGCCGCGAGGTGACGTTTTGCGTGTGGTCCAAGCTGGTCAAAGCCACTACGTAAAGGCCGTCGTTCTTGGCTTTCATGGCGATCTCGATGGGCAGAGCATTCCGTCCGGAGTTGGACACGATAATAATCACCTCGCCAGAATACCACTGGTAATAGCGAAGCATCCGCTCTGCGTAGCCTTCAGCTCTTTCCGCCCTGCCTTCCGACTTGTCAACAATGGCGCTGACGGGAATCAACTGCCCAGCGCGGCTGAAGATCTCTCGGGCAATCATGTGTGAATGGCCGCTGCCGAAAATGTGCAGCACATTGCCCAGGCGCAGTGAAGCGGCGATTCGCTCCGCTACCTCATCAATGACGCTCGTTTGTCCGCCAAGCACTGTACCTATCGATGCCTTGACCGCATCTACGTAGTCATCCACCAGGCTCATCTCTAAATCAACTCCTTCACGGATCGTCTTTCGTCCACCATTTTTCACTTAGGCGCGCTTTCACAAAGGCTGCCGCCATGGGTGTTCGGCACGTCAGAGGTCTTTCACCATCACCTCAAAACGCCGGGTCACTTGGAAGCCAACCCGCTTATAAAGATGACCAGCTGGCGATGTTTCACCCGTCCACAGAAACCAGGCTGAGTGGACGCCCTTAGCTTTCATATTCTCGAGACAGTGGCAGAGCAGAATCTTGCCCAGCTGTTTTCCCCGTTGATCAGCACGCACACCGAACGGCCCGAAGCGGTCTGGAACCCCTTCATATCCGCCGAACATGGCAAACCCCAAGATTTCACCCGAGCGTTCCGCAATGGATATGTGGTCCGGCGGCAGATTTCTGAGGACGCCTTCGCGAATGGCGCGGCCCCAGTCGGGATTGAAGTGTTCATTGGCCAATTGGATGGTGGGATAGAGATCCTTGGTCTGGGCCAGTCGGAACGAGTATCCCTCCTCATGGCGCTCTTCAACATGCCGAGCCACATCATCCGGGGAACGAAAGCCAACCAAGCATAGGTCCATGGCCGAAGCCGTATACTGCACAGCGAACCCGTTGGCTTCGAGAAACCCAGCTCCGCTCGGATACGCTATTCGATCAATCCCTGGCACAATGAAATTCGGGGCGTACGATGCGAAAAATACCCGTTTGCGACCACAGCCCCGCAGAAACATCAGTGCTTTCTGCAGCAGCTGTGTGGCCACTCCTTGGCCGCTGTAAGCGGGCCTGACAAAGAAGAACGGAATCCACCCGTGATCCGGTTCTAGGTCATCGGCAATCATGGGTAAGCGTCGGCGCACGGCATACAAACAACCCACCAGTTGGGGACCGTCCCATGCCAACTGCATGCCCGTAGGATCGAAGTTAGCATCCAAAAGCACCAGATTGCGGAATCGCTGTGGTTGGATGGGGTCTTCGTGGAGAACATGGTTCCAAAGAGTGACAATGTCCTCCTCATTGCCAGGTTGGTACGTCTTGAAGTCCACACCAATCGCCTCCTGATCTTTATTCATCGTTCATCAGAGACGCCAACGCTCGCCGCACATGACCCTTCTGACACTGCAGCGCAGCCTCCGCCTCCGTGACCGTTGCACCGCTGAGCAAACACAAGATAGCCAGTTTTACACTGCCGCCACAACTGTCCAAGATAGCCTGTGCTGCGGCTTGGTCGGCTCCCGTAATGGCACGCACCATCCGCTGGGCCCGCTGTCGGAGTTTGCTGTTGCTCGCTGACATATCCACCATGTAGTTGCCGTAAACCTTGCCCAGCTGCACCATGGCTGCGGTGCTCATGGCATTTAGCACCATCTTCTGGGCAGTGCCCGCCTTCATGCGGGTAGAACCGGTTATGCATTCGGGCCCCACCACTGGCGATATGGCCACATCAGCGAGGCTTTCCATCGGCGAGTTCTCGTTGCAGACGATGCTGATAACCTGCATGCCTACCCGGCGAGCTTCGGTCATAGCTCCGAGTACGTAGGGAGTGCGGCCGCTGGCCGAAATCCCCACGAGGAGATCTTCCTGCTGTGGCCCCTCGGCAGCCAGGTCATTCATTCCTTGGGTCCAATCATCTTCGGCATTTTCTACGGCCCGAAAGACAGCCTGCGTGCCCCCAGCTATAATGCCTTTGACCTGGTGACTGCCGACGCCGAACGTGGGGAGCAGCTCTACGGCATCCAAAATCCCCAGTCGTCCGCTGGTGCCTGTACCCATATAAATGACCCGGTGCCCGTTTCGCAAAACGGCCGCCATCAATGCCGCTCCAGCAGCGATCCTCTTGGACTGGGAACGCACAGCCCGGAAGGCCGCTTCATCCTCGGTAAGGATGATCTCGACGCACTGCTCAATGGGCAGCACATCGATATTGATCGTGTTCTTATTCTGCAGCTCTGTGCTGAGTCCATCCAGTTCGCTGCCCAACGTAGCTACCTCCCACCGTCCGACTCTGCCAACCTTCTAATTTTTCTGTTAATTTCCCCTGTTAATACTTTTACTCTTATTTTGATATTTTCTATATGTTGATCAGAATTCCTGCGAACCTGTAAAATATTCTCGGATAATTTTGTCTGCGCTTAGTTTTTCTAACCTTCCAATAAAAGGGACTGATGGGCACGGGTCTGGAGCGTTTTTCCGCTCAGGAAGGGCAACCGTCTGGGATGGCCCCAAATACAGGCACGAAAAAACGATGAGCCGCTGGCTGCGGCTCGTTACAGGATAATGGCATGTCTGCAGTGCAGGTGTGTTTTCGTGACCGACTTAAGGGGTTCATGTCTAGCAGACCTGTGTCATAGAGAGCAATACGTGGTTTACGACCGAGTGCGAAACGCCGTTTATCAGGCGTTTCTCCGAGGAGACCCGTACGTGTTGGCCGTGGAGACACGTCGGTGCAACAGGCCTGCTAGCAGACCTGTGTCATAGAGAGCAATACGTGGTTTACGACCGAGTGCGAAACGCCGTTTATCAGGCGTTTCTCCG
>PWMW01000268.1 GCA_003559095.1 Clostridiales bacterium
CGTGTAGGTTCATACATGTCCTATTCGACAGATATTTTTCGTCGCCTGCTTGATTTCGAAAAAAAGTTGAAGATGTTTCGGTACCGCTATCCTTCATGAAGCGGGTTCACTGAACATCTACTTCCGAAAGGTATACCAATATCAGACATCGAAGTCGTAGGGCAGGAGGTGCTGTATGCGCACACGAGCCGTAGCCCCGCTGACGACATCATGCAGTTTTGGACCGCTTCCTATCATCCTACCGATACTGCGGCGACTCCGTCTACGGGAAACCATTGACGCTTTGGTTCCGGTCACAGGCCGAGCCGCTGTAACACACGGACAGGTCATCGAAGCCCTTGTGTTAAACCGACTGATTGCCCCGCGAGCGCTCCATGGGGTCGAAGACTGGTCGAAATTCTTTGCGATCGAGGACGCCTTGGGTATCGAACCCAGCGACCTCAATGATGATCGACTGACGCGAGCGTTGGATGCTGTCTTCCCTGTCTTAGACAAAGTTCAAGGAACGTTGGCCTGGCGAGCCATGGAGGACTTCTCCATCGATCCATCGTGGATCCATTGGGACATGACCTCCTTTGTATTCGAAGGTGATTACGCCGACGAAGAACAGGATGCTCAAGCTCCCCGGGTCGGGTTGGGAAAATCCAAAGACCGTGACGCCGGTCTTCGGCGCAAACAGATGCAGGTGGGGTATGCTCTCGCTTCGGATGCCAAAGTCCCCTTCTGGCACCGTGCGTTCTCCGGGAACGCCGCAGAAGTCTCCGAAGTCTCTGGGGTCATGCAGTCGCTGCTGGAGGTCGTGCGCCGCAATAAATTCACCCTGATTGGTGACAGCAAGCTCATCAGTCAAGCGAACCTGGAAGCAGCCTTTGGACACGGAATTTGCTTTGTCGCCCCCGAGTCCCGCAATCGCTTCAGCGAATGGGAGTTCTTTCAGCATCGAAGTGAGCAGGGATGGGAACCATGGGTCGTTCCGCAGCGGACTTCGCGGGAAGAGCCGGAGCCAAATACTGCACCGAAGACCGCGTCCAAAACACGACGGGCCTCCCGAACCAAGAGGTCCTCCACCATCTACTTAGGTTTCGAAACACAAGAGTGGAAACAGTTCAACGACGAACTTCAGCGTTTGCGACGCCTGTACATCGTTTCGAGTGAAGAACGGCGGGCCACCCGTAAGAATCGGAAACGGCAGTTACGGCGATTTTGGGAAGGCGTCGTCAAGGCGCAGAAGAACCTGGGGAAGTACAGCTACACAACGCCTACGCAGGTTCGGGGACATATCGAGCGCCTCATTGGCAAGACGGATCTCCAAGACGTGATTCAGTACCGTGTTTCCGGCCGCCAACAGGACCATCGCCAGCGCGAAATCGCTACCGACCTGGAGATCTCCTTCGATCGCGAAGCCTACAAGCGCAAGCGGCAGACCGATGGTGTGTACACCCTCTTGACGAACCTCCCTTTGGAGCACTCCGGGCAGACGATTCTTTTGCGGTACAAACGACAGTTTCTATCCGAACGCCGTTTTGCCGATCTCAAGGGCCCACTGCGCCTGCGACCCCTGTTTCTGAAAAAGAATCGACGTTTGACGGCGTTGGTCTCGGTGATCTCCTTCGCTTTGATGGTCTACTGCCTCCTAGAGTACTCCATAGCCAAAAGCCTCAAAGAGACGGGCTCTTCTATCCCGCGTCTGCATTCCAAGCGTCCCACAACGACACCCACGGCCAGGATGATGATGGACGCGTTCGAGTTCTGTATTGTGACGAAGGAGACCGACGGCGACCATGTTCATTTCAAGTTACCGCTCTTTAATGAGCTCCAGGCCCTGATCGTTCAGCATCTCGGCATTGAGGATCCTTGGAGTTTTCTGGACTGAACGACACAACTGGAAAAATCAGGAAACTAAAACCTTAAGTGCGAAATAGGAGGGTATGTGGCATTTTCTCCCACGTAACCGATTCTACTCCCACTCGAAACCAATGGGAATTCATTCCACACAACTAGTTCCAAGCACACAACTTCATGCCAATCAACTCCCAGCACATAAACTCGTTTCAGCAACTTCGCAGGGATTGCCCGGCGCTGACCATTGGGAGCGTGCATCTACCCTCCGACACGCGGTATCGGCCAGCCTTGACCTCCCGCCAGCACTCATCTTCTAGCCCCACAAAGAAACCTCCACCGCACGGTGGAGGTTTTGCGTTCATTACTGCTCCTCGATGAAAATCTCCTCATCCTGCTCCCCATGTTCCACCGCAGCACCACCGGCCGGTTGGATGAACTCCAACATCAGCCCGTCATTATCAAGAAAATACACCATGCGATCGCCATTGGGGAGTACCTGCACAGGGAAAACAAACCGCACCCCCGCCTTCGTCAAGCGCTTCACCTCAGCATCAACATCAGCCACCGCAAAAGCAGGATGCTTCCAACCAATGGTCGTGAAGTTCGTTGAAGCATTGCCTAACGGCTCCGGTTCCGGATGCAAGAACTGGAAAAACTCTATGATCGTTCCGTACAGACGAACCCCTACCACCCGCACCTGCGTCTCAGGTAGCCCGAAGATGGTGTCCGTCTGTTCTCCCTCCTGCGGGGCCTTGTCATCCCAGAGAAGCTCGGCTCCCAACACATCACAGTAAAACGTAAGCGTAGCATCAACATCTCGTACAACCGCTCCCAAATGGTGCAGTTCCATCCTGGCAACGCCTCCCACCACTAAGTCTATGCACTGTACTTCGTCACCTTCAGCAAAAACCCTACAAATCCGACTGCCCATACCGGGCTGCCCTCCCCATGCAGCACATCACAAATGCCACTGCCTAGCAGAGAACACCGTACAGCACCGATTGACACCCTCACTGGCGCACAGAAGATGATGCAGGTAATACTACATCCGTGACGAACTACGATGTATGATTGCAGTCGATGATTGCCATGTATAATTACAGCTGCGCCACAGCCGCTCTCCTGGGCTCCAAAGAGACAATAAGCAGCATACTGCCCACTACCTACAGATGAACAGCGTACTGCTTACCGCCCACTGCCTACCAATTGTGGCCAGGCCATAACGCAAGGAGGACCCCAGTCCATGACCATCAAAAACCAGGTTCAACTCATAACGTATCCCGACTCCTTAGGGGGAAACCTAAAGACCCTGCGCAACGTCCTCGAAAACCAACTGGCAGATATCGTTCCCGGCGGCGTCCACATCCTGCCACCTTTCCCATCATCCGGTGACCGCGGCTTTGCCCCCCTGACATACCTAGAAATCGAACCGACCTTCGGCACCTGGGACGACATCCGGGCCATCGGCAAATCCTTCGATGTCCTCGTCGACCTTATGGTCAACCACATCTCCCAAAAGTCCGCATACTTTCAAGACTTCCTGGAAAAGGGCCGGCAATCCCAATACGCCGACTTGTTCATCACCCTGGACAAAATCTGGCCGGATGGCCAGCCCGTCCAAAGTGACATCGACCAAATGTTTCGCCGTCGCCCCGTACCCTACTCCACATTCACCATCGCCGAAACCGGAGAAGAGGTACAGGTATGGACAACCTTCGGCAAAACAGATCCCTCCGAACAAATCGACCTAGACATCCATTCCGACCAAACTAAGGAGCTCCTCCAAACATTCTTCCGAGCATTCAGCGACAACAACATCACCATGGTACGCCTCGACGCCGTGGGTTATGTCATCAAAAAGCTCGGCACCAGCTGCTTCTTTGTAGAGCCGGACATCTATCATTTCTTGGATTGGATCATGGAACTGGCCAACTCCCTCGGCATTGAACTACTGCCTGAAGTCCACGCGCACCACTCCATCCAATACGCCCTGGCCGACCATGGTTTTTGGATCTACGACTTCATACTACCGTATCGCGTCCTGGAAGCCCTCATCAATAACTCCAGCGGCGACCTCTGCCAATACCTGCGGGAACGACCTGCGAAGCAGATCACTACCCTGGACTGTCACGACGGCATACCCGTCAAGCCAGACCTCGACGACATGCTCGATACCAAGGAAGCTCGCCGGGTGGTGGACATCTGCGTCGAGCGCGGCGCCGAGTTGAGCTTGATCCTCTCCGACGAACACAAAGACGAAGATGGCTTTGATGTCCACCAAATCGCGGGCACTTACTACTCCCTCTTGGACTGCGATGACGACGCGTACATAGCAGCCCGGGCCATCCAACTCTTCACTCCCGGCATACCACAAATCTACTACGTGGGTCTGCTGGCTGGCGAAAACGACATTGAGGCCCGCAACGAGACCGGAGATCGCCGAGCCCTCAATCGGCACAACTACACCATGGAGGAAATCCAGGACTCTCTGACCAAACCCGTTGTCCAGCGACTCCTGAAAATCATCCGCTTCCGCAATCAATACGAAGCCTTTAACGGAACATTCACAGTCGAAGACTGCCAACCCCATGAGATCAACCTAACATGGTGCCAAAACGACCGGCACTGTCGACTCTTTATCGACCTCAAATCCAAACAGACCACGATCACCTATGTCGCCAGCGATGGACTGGAGGTCCAGTACCAGGCTTAATCCAGCCGACTCTACAGAACTAAGACGCACCGGCGCAGGATGGAAATTTCCTCCAACAACCAAGTATATGGGATTTCCTGGAAGTTTAACCGATCACATAACGACCTTCTCGGTCTAATGGTTCACTGCCGGAAGGTCGTTTTGCTTCGATTGCTGATCCCTGCATGTGAGTATCGAACGGCGTCCTAAGGTCCAGAAGGACAGAAACCCAGTTCTTCCCGCTACCAACAATCAATCAGCGTTTAGTCAAGCACTAAGTATGCCCCATAGGCGCCATCCTGCATCTGCCACCCATGGCCCCTCTGTCTTCCATCTTCTCCCAGTTACCTGGTGAAAATCAGCTAAACCCCTTGGACAGACTCCTTCCAAACGGTGCCCATGTGCCCGCATTTGGGCCAACCACACCACAACGTCGCTTTGATGCTTCCAGCACTTTGCCATTTATTGACAACTACCAGGTATTTGGCAATTTATGGTATCCCAGTTCCCTTCGCAGCCAACCGCGCCGCTCCACACGACAAGAGGACAGGCCGTATCGACCCATCCTCCGCCTTCCACCCTTTGCTTTCCATCCTCCGCCCTTCATCCTCCGCCTTCCACGCGCTTCCTTCCCCTGCCTGCTCTCCTATGTCCTGGTTCCAGCCTACCCCATCCAAACGCCAGCATCAGCCATCAGCTCCGGCTCAGTGGTTTCCGACCCACCAACCTTATCCGTACTCTGTTCTGTATCCATTGGCCGTGCACCGCAGCCATACCGGCCGCTTTCAACGCGCCCGCATGTAACATCACATCACCAATCCGCCCACTCACTTCCCATCAACTCACGCATGGAAACTCCGCAGGGCATCGGCCACGCCCAGACTAGTAGCGTCCCGGCTAACGTAGCCGCCCAGCGACCGCACCGTCTCCTTAATCAGATCATCCGCATTAGCCGTCGTCGCCGGCCGCACCCCACACACCAACATGTCCAAATCATTGTGGGAATCACCCATGGCCAACACCTGCTCTGGCCTCACATCCAACCGCCGCAGCAGCTCGGTCAGCACCGCACCCTTACCCACCGTCTCATGGCGAAACGTCACACCCCGATGATTCCGCACCGCCCGAAAACCCGGAGGCCACGAACCATTCAGCGACGCCTCCTCACAAAACTCCGCCGCCTGATCCACCGTCCCAAACACCAGCTCCACAAACCCTCGCCGCTCCTGGGCCCACTCACTATTCACATAAAACGGAGCCCTACGCCCATAGGCAGCTGTGCAGCGCCGTATCTCCGGCAGCGCCGACGTCTCCAGCTCCTTCAAGACCCGATTCCAGCTGTCATCCTCCACATAATCGGAGCCCCGCAGCCAATACAAATCCCGCTCCTCACAGATCAAACTCTGCGGAAACCCAGCCTCGGGCCCCAACCCATTCTCCAGCATAAAACGGTGCGTATCAGGAAAACCCCGACCCGTAGCAATTGTTATCCACGTTCCCTGCTGCACATAATCACGCAGCACATCCAACGTCTCGCTCGCAATCCTCTTCCCATCATCCAACAACGTCCCGTCCAGATCCAACGCAATCACATCCCACATACACAACCTCGCTCCTCGTCATCAGCCACTGACCACAACCAGCAACTCAAAATGGCAGCGGCTCACTGCCTTCCACAGCCCGTACAAACACCGGCATCTGTTCCAACGGCGCATCCACCGTTACCCTCTGCCCACCGTCATACAACGCCCCACTCCAAAAGTCCTGCCACTGCACCTGCGCCCCGCCATCCTCCACACCGGGCAGATACACCTCTCGTTCCCGCTGCTCGGCGTAAAGAATCGGAGCCACCAAAACGTCCGGCCCGAACATGTACTGATCCTCCACAGCCCACGCCTCGGCATCCCCGGGAAAATCAAAGAACAACGGCCGCATCACAGGGGTCCCCTTCTCATGAGCTGCCTGCATCAACTGCCGCACATACGGCTTCATCCGCTCCCGCAGCCTCATATAATCAGCGCAAATGGCATATACCTCATCACCGTAGCTCCACACCTCATTATCCGCTCCGGAATTACAGAGACCGCCGCCCTTCGTACCCAATGGCTCCGAATGCGGTTCCCGATCCCCATGAAGACGCATCACCGGACAAAACGTCCCCCACTGGAACCAACGCACAAACACCTCTCGGAACTCCGGATCATCCGGATTTCCGCCATGGAAACCACCAATATCCGTCGTCCACCAAGGAATGCCGGCCATACCCATATTCAAGCCTGCCGCCAACTGATTCCGCATACTGGCAAATGACGAATGAATGTCACCCGACCAAACCAACGCTCCATAACGCTGACTGCCGGCCCAGGCGCAGCGAACCAAATTGACAATATTCTTCTGCCCTTCACCCTTCATCCCATCATAAAAGCCCTTGGCATACATAGCCGGATACACATTGCCCACCTGCACATTCGGCCCCAGATGGTAGCGATACAAATCAAAATCATAGTACGTATACTCCGGCTCAGCCTCATCCAACCAAAACACCTTGATCCCATAATCGTAGTAATTCTGCTTCACCTTATTCCACACATATTCACGAGCCCCAGGATGCGTCGCATCAAAATGCACAGTGTTCCCGTGAAAATCCATGGCAATGCGGTGGCCGCGATCCGTACGGATCAAGTATCCCTTCTCCACCATCTCGCCGTAATTCTCACTCTTGTGATCCACCGTCGGCCACACAGAAACCATCAACTCAATCCCCATGCCCTTCAACTCGTCCACCATGGCCTGCGGATCCGGCCAATACGCAGAGTCAAACTTCCACTCCCCTTGGCAGGTCCAATGGAAAAAATCAATAACGATCAAATCGATGGGAAGCTGCCGGCGCTTGTACTCCCGAGCCACCTCCAGCAACTCATCCTGCGTCTGATAGCGCAGCTTACACTGCCAAAAGCCCAAACCATATTCAGGCATCATGGGAACCGTGCCCGTAGCGCACCCATAATTCTCCAGAATCGCCGCCGGCGTATCCCCTGCCGTAATCCAATAATCCATCCCCTGTGTGGACTGAGCATACCACGTCGTCACATTCCGTCCAAAACTAGCCCGCCCGATGGCCGGATTATTCCACAACAAACCGTAGCCCAAGCTGGACACCACAAACGGCACACTGGCCTGCGAATTCCTGTGAGCCAACTCCAACTCACAGCCCTTTAGATTCAAGAACGGCTGCTGGTACTGCCCCATACCGAACAATCTTTCCTCCGGATCCGACTCGAAACGCACCGTCAACTCATAGTCGCCGCCCAGAATTGGCTTAAACTCCCGCGCCTCCACATCCAACGCAGAAGCAAAACCAGTGGGCTTCACACCCGGCTTGAACCGGTACTCCTTACGATTACGCACAAACTCCTCCAAGAGTACCTTCCCCCGTCGATCCCGAAAGGTAATCTTCCCGGTCTTACTCAACTCGGCCTTAATCTTGCCATTGCGAATGGACGCCGTACCATCACCAATCTCAATAACAGCGGCTCCCCCGGTCGCGGGCAGCAGTGCCCAGTTCTGACCTGGCATCTCCGCTCGTTTCGTAGCCCGAACGCGCAGCGAATCATCTCCCCACGGCTCCACCCACAGAATCTCACTGTCAAACTGGAACAGCAATCGGTCCTTCTCCTGGGTAAACATCATCCGCCTCCTCCTCCAATACGTGCCATGCATACACATCATACGCACGTCCTTGACGTACCGCCAACAACAGGACAACCCCGGCAGACTGTCATACTCTGGGACTCACATCACCCAGCTTGCTTCACAGCCTCGCCACCAGCGAACTCTCCAAAACGCAAACGGCCCAAGAAATCGGTCAACTATACCGATACCTGAACGCACCCAAAAACCCCGTTAGACATCGGGACGCACATCCCTGTGCACCGCCTCCGCTTCCCGGTCCCGATCCCGGTCCCGGGTGCCCTCGTCTAGATCCCCATTTCACTCACCCCGTGCCTTTCCTTCCCGTGTCGTTCCATCCGCTTCCATTCCACCCCTTTTCCTTTTCCTTCCATCCACTTCCATTCCACCCCTTTTCCTTTTCCTTCCATCCACCCGGTATGTGGAAACTTTTGCCATCTACCAGGTAACTGGTAGCCCCTCCCAGACACCAGGTATGTGGAAAATCATCCCATACACCTGGTGCCTGGTGCCTAGTGCCTGGAAACCCCTTCCATACACCTGGTGTGTGGAATTTATTCCCATACATGTCAAAAACACGCTACCGCATTGTCGCAATCCACCCAAGCGCTCCGCAACTGTCATCGACGGCACGTCAGATCCTCTTCCGCTAACCACTGTCCGAACGCCGAAGCTCCAAGGGCAAGTTCAACCAATCGCACCACAAGATCAGTCAACCCGAAATCACTGTACTCCTAAAACCTATAACCTCAAACATCGTTGGTGGTAATCCAAACCGCCGAAACCCACTATCCCGAAGCCTCCACCCAGACCACCACCGAGGGCAGCATACTGCAGCCCCTTATTGAGCCCTCCCGCCGGTATGCCATCATCCTGGCCCGCATGATCGCGCCAAACTGCCGCTTCCTAACCATCGGTCGCTCTCTGACCTACCGCTACGGAGCGTTTCATACCTTATCTCGCCCGACGCTGCTGCAGGCCCTGCCTGCGAGCCTAGAGCCCGCCCGAACTCGCCGTGCATTAACTGCGGCCACCAACAACCCTGCAGCCGAACTCCGATGAGCCTATATCACAACAAAAATCCCCATCTGCGCCGACCAGCACCGCCTGCCCACCCTTGGGACTAACCGCAGATGACGCCTTTTGGAGCGCGCCGCGACACACCCTGGCCTGCCTAAGCCGTGTGGCCCAGCCAGCCCGTCCGGCTAGGCAAAACCTTGGACTGACCGACAAACCCACACGACCGTACCCAAAAGAGCCTGAAAGCCAGCAGCGGTCTCGCCAATGCAATCCTTCAGACTCCTGCATCTGGGCCTCTTCACCATCGCCGTTAATCTGTTCACCGCAGCCATTGTCCGCGACCACCGTCGACTCCAAAAATCCCCCATGTTCGGACGCACCCATCAGCCTCAGATCTCACGTTGACAGTTCGCCTCGTCCCTCACTCCAACGTCTCGTCGTACTGCAGGAACATCCACGGATCCTCAACTCCCAAATGTTCAAAGATCAGCGTCTGAAGCTGGTTAAATGGTTGCGTTGAGTAATGGATGTCGCTGCCATCCACGTCTTTGAATACTGTAAAGAACTCGAACGCCTCCAACATCATCCGAGCAGTCGGCTTCTGCGTCGGACGTCCCGTGTACAAGCGCGGTATCGTAGACCCCGACGCCTTCAGACTCGTACGAACAGCATGCTCCAAGAGACGGTACGCCATCGCCGACATGAACATCACAAATGCTAACACCACTTGGCGCCGCTCATCCTCAAGAAACACGGACCGCAATCCCAGAGGACCCTTGGGCGCTCCAAAGCGATTTCCTGCCGAAACGTGCCCCAGGAACCGCCGAGCAATCCACTGACCCGAGAACTCCGCCGGAAGATTCGTCAATAGAGAAAACACCCCATCCGCCTGCCGCTTGCGCCTATAGGCTTCGCCATCGAAAAACAGCTCCAGATTGGTCACGGTCTCCCGCTCGTCGTCAGACTGTCCTTCGCTGGAAATCTCGCACCGGATAACACCCTCAAGATCCGTCTTGGCGACCAACCGCTCAGCGTGCCGCCTAATCTGATCTGGAGTCACATAATCCCGCTTTCCCAAGTTCGCACGAACCCCTTGGATACCCTCACGCAGCCTCTGCAGTTGGCGCTTGCGTTTCTTGCGGGCAGCTCTTCGCTCTGCCGCTGACACAACATACAGGCGCCGCAACGGCTCCCTCATGCCATTAAGCTCCTTCATCACCTCGGTCTCAAAACCGAAGCAAACACCAGAAGACCTACTGCCCCCCGAACCCGGCTCTTCTGGAGCCCCTGCTGGTTCGACTCCTTCAACCGCCCCACCTTCATCATCACAGCGAGCCAATGACGATAGACCCCGTGCCTTCAAGCCCTGCCGATCTCGGTGCTCAAAGTAATCCCTCTCACTGAAGGCTTCACGCCCTTCCCGGGCCACAAAGCAAATTCCAGCAGCCATCGCCTCCGCCAAGTTATCTGGATCACTCAACTCACTGCCGCCAAGAAATGTCACTCCCTGCGGTCCCGCCGCCTTGGACAGTGACTCCATCGCCTCCGCCATGCCTGCCGCTTCCACAGCATCGTTTCGCAAAACACGGTGCCACAGCGGAACTCCCCCGTCAATGGCAGAGACATATCTCACCGGAAGACACTGCTGGCCGGGCCGGGCATCATCGGCGCCGGGCGTCGCCAAGCCGGCAAAAAGAAATGCAGGCCCCGCATCTTCATGGCAACCCTCTGATTGCAGGACAAACTCTGTCATGCCCCAAGTAACCCAGAGGGGATCCATCTGAAATCCCTCCACGGTCGACGGCAACACAGCCTCCTGAATCTGACCCAGAACCGGAAACACAGCATCCAGAGTTCGACTCACACAGCTGTCATTGAGATGCTCGGGCTCAATGCCCAATGTGTCAGAGGCTGACAGACCCTGCGCCCATTTCTCCACAGTGTACATTTCCCCCGGGGAGATCACTGCATTGAGAACCAGAGCTTCCATAACCTGTCCGTGGGTAACCTCCGATCCGTCGGTCACAGGAACCCAAGCGTCAACCTTGTCCCGCAACTTCAAACGGCGCAGCAAAGGTAGGACGATAGGTAGTGGCCCAACTTTGAACGCGCTATGATAGTGCGATATTGACATGCTTGGCATAGTGCCACCCCTCCTGAAATTGTTTCAAAAATTGTAGGACAAGGACCCTTTCAAAATCAATCGGTCGTCTCTGGCTTCATCAGCTCCCGTTCTCCACGTCCCCCAAGAACCAGCTGCTTGGAATCAACTTCCATCCACCAGGTATTTGGAATTTATTCCCATCTACCAGATACATGGAATTTTCTTCCATCCACCAGGTACATGGAAGTTTCTTCCACCTACCAGGTTCCAGGAACACTCTGGAAGCCCGCGGCCGCCCGCCTGCCGCTCCCCGCTCCCACAAACCACCCTACCGCGCAAACGCCCGAAACGGATTAACCCGCAGCAGCTGTTCTTCCCAGCCGCCCAAACCCGCCTCCCGCACCAACGGCACGAACGCCTCCATCAAATACGTGTATGGCTTGAAATTACTGCCGTCCGGATGTGCGGGATCATACCAGCCCCGATCCTGACTCAGCAGCACCTGGTCACCAAAACCAGCATCAATGGCCGTATGCAGCAACTCCAGGTAGTCCTCGTCAGCCGGACTTCCCCCTATTCCGTCGAACTCCAACCAAGCGCCCCGGGCTGCCGCCTCCATGTGGTACTCCCGGTCCCCCTCCGCCTGCGTATGAATCCAAACAAACCGTTCCGGTGAAAAACCCTCCTCCTGCAGCACATCTAACTGCCGCAGCACCACAGAGCCGCGGATCGTGTGACTGCCGATGGTCACCCCGCACTCTCCAGCCGCCCTCGCTGCCGCGCGCAAAATCTTCTCCTCCACCTCCGTCAACCCATCATCACCAGCGCTCAATTTGATCCATCCGGCCCGCACACCCGTATCCCCAATGCCCTCGTTCAGCTCATCCCTCATCCACTGGTACAACTGCTCCAAAGTGGCATCATGTGCCCACTGCGGAATCCACGGTTCCCGATAGATACCTGTGGCCACAACGAGCGGAAACTTCGCTGCCTCCGACACAGCCTTCATGAGATCCACTCGCCGCCCGCACCCCACGGGCGTACACTCCACCATGCAGTTCACACCCTGTTCCTGCAGCCGCTCCAGCCACGGCACAACCAACCCCTTGACATCCTCCACAGCGCCCTCTCCGAACCCGGCCGGTTCTCCCTGCCGGATATCCGTAAAGACATGCTCATGGGGCAGCATCCCCGTGATCTGCTCCAAGGTTCGGTCACCCAACGTCGTTACCAGAATCGCCATCTCAGCCCCTCCATTCGTTCGTTCGATCCAGCTCAACATCATCCCAGACGCTACTTCCATCGCCAAAGCCCTGCATGGTCCATCGTCTATCCAACACCTAACGTCAGGTCACCGTCCCGTCCAACCATCGGCCCAAATGGCATGGTCTTGCCATCGCTCAGGGTACTTCCAGACGCAAACGGGTTCAGCTTCTTCTAGAATATAAAGCCCCGTAGCAATCGCCGCCGCCACAGGCCGTTTCCAACGCTTCAATCCTTCCGATACGGTGGTTCCCCTCGACGGGTTCGTTGGGTTCGTTGGGTTCATTGGCTTCATTGGGTTCATTGGCTTCATGGGGTTCATTGGCTTCATTGGCTTCATGGGGTTCATTGGCTTCGGTTGCCGTGTCCGCTTCATCCACCTTGTACACTTTGTCCCCGTCGTTCGTTTCGGTGACTTCTATAGATTTTTCGACAAAACGCAGCCTAACCCTGCCGCTGGCCTGCCGTTGCCCTGTTTCTGTCCCACCCATGCCGCGCCGCTGCCCTACCGCTACCCTGCCGACCCTGCCTGGATCACCTGCCCTCCGCAGGCTGCACCACACCGGCGAGCCACCACCCACCCAACAGGCCCACGCCTTAAGAGTAACTTACCACTTTGGCGCCAATTCCCTAACTTACCCGCAAAAACTCCAGTCCAGAAGGGTTTTCACCACGTTTGTCAAATACTACATCTCAAGATCCTCTTACTACGAATGCACAGATATGCAGATACGCACACATTAATAAGAAACGAGGTCTGACCCTTGCAGAAATATGTTGTCATCACCGCTGCCGTACTCATGCAGCTAGCCCTCGGCGGCATCTATGCCTGGAGCACCTTCGTGCCCGCCCTGATTCGAGACTACTCATTCACATCCTTCCAAACACAGCTGATCTTTGGCCTAACCATCGCAAGCTTCACCCTAACCATGACTGCCGCCAGCCGTGTCCTGCAGGCTTGGGGACCACGAACTACAAGCACTATCGGGGGTGTGCTCTTCGGTGCGGGCCACCTACTGGCCGCGGTCTCCGGCGGCAGCTATTTCTGGATTCTTCTAGGCATCGCAGGCCTTTCCGGCATGGGTATCGGCTTTGGCTATATGTGTCCCTTAAGCACCAGCATCGCTTGGTTCCCAGAGCGCAAAGGCCTCATTACCGGAATCGTCGTGGCCGGTTTTGGCGCCGGCGCCGTGGCCCTTTCCAGCGCCGCTAATGCCGCCCTTACCGCCGGCGTCGAAGTCCTTCAGCTGTTGGGCTGGGTGGGCAGTATCGCCGGCGGCGTCATCCTCTTGGCTGCTCTGTTCCTACGACTGCCCGCAGACCTGGTGCCCCAACAAGCCGCCGATCCCAAGAACGCCACTGCTGGAGCGTCCGTGCCAACTGAAACGTCCCTGCCAACCCAAGCGTTCCTGCGTACCCGAACGTTCCGCTTTCTCAGCGCCGCCATGTTCTGCGGTACCTTTGCAGGGCTCCTTGTCATCGGCAACCTCGGCCCCATGGCCATATTTCGCGGCGGTTCCCCACAAACAGCAGCGGCCGCAGTGGCAGCATTTGCCGTGGGCAACGGGCTCGGACGACTGAGTTGGGGTTGGCTCTTTGACCGCTACCAGCAGACCATCCTACCCATCTCCTTGTGGACCTTGGCCGTAGCCGTAACTATCCTCACCCTGCCCGCCTTAACACCGGCGCTCTTCCCTGTGGTGAGCCTCGCAGTGGGCTTTGGGTTCGGAGCCAACTTCGTACTCTTTGCCGCCGCCATCGCGCAAAAGTATGGCCGCAGCGGCTTAGCCCGTTATTATCCGTGGGTATTCTTGTTCTATGGATTGGCCGGCATCATGGGACCTTCCATCGGCGGTGTACTGGTGGACCGCAGCGGAACCTTCCACGGAGCCGTTTGGCTCGCCGCGCTTGTGGCTTCCGCCGGCGCCCTACTGGTGCGACCCGTGAACATCCGTCCCGCCTCCCTCAGCCAGCATTCGTCAGCGTGGAAGCGAACGCCTGCGGCCGATGACGGCAGCCACAATGGTTGACCACTCCGAAGCGCACGTGGCCCACTGCACCGCGCAGGCATGATCCCTTCAGCCAGTAGGCCCTGGAACATGTCATCCCAAATGGATCACCGTCCGATGGCGGACCGGCGCCCGGGCGGATGACGCGGCTCCCGAACGCTGCACCCCGATTGGCGTTTCGCCACGTGCAATGGGCAGCATTTCCGCACCGCCAGTCTCCTCTACCCTACTCTCCTCCACTCTACTCTGCTGTGCTCTGCTCGCTGGCCCAGACCCATGAGCCTCCCTCAGGGAGGCTTTTTCACCTGCCCCATCACCGCAAGCCGAGCTGACCGGTTCCCATCACGGAAACCCCGAAAAACATTGCACCGCTGCCGAAAGTTAGTGCAAAAAACCCAGTGCAATGAACAGAAGATATGTGGTATTCTGTTAGTTGTAGGGTCGTATTCAGAATCCTGCCGGGATACAATGCCAAAGCATGGCAAATAAACCAAGGAGACGATGCAATGAACATCAAATCCGAGCTAGGTGCCCTCCTATGAGGGACCTAAAGAAGAGCCCCAGCGAGACACAGAAATTCTCCTATGCCAAAATTTGGTGGATTGGCTTTGGCTTTCTTGGTGTACAGTTAGCCTTTACCACCTACAACGCCTTTCTTCCCCTGATGTACCGCGAGTTCTTTGCGTCCAGGGCCATCGTCGGTCTGCTGATGGGTACGGACAACCTCATTGGCCTGCTGCTCATCCCCATCATCGGGGCCTGGTCCGACCGCATCAACTCACCCTGGGGACGCCGTCTGCCATTTATTATGATCGCAACGCCCATTGCAGCATTGACCCACGCCGCCATACCCCTGGTTGCGTCCGTTCTATTCCTGCTGATTATCACCGAAATCGTCTTCACAGCGGCTATGCACTCCTATCGCGGGCCGGTCATCTCTTTGATGCCCGATCACACGCCGCCGGAAAAGCGCTCCACAGCCAACGGCATCATCAACCTCATGGGCGGCATCGGCACCCTGATCAGCTTTGGTGTCCTCTCCCTGATCTATGATATCGATCCCCGCCTCACCTTTGGCATCGGCGGCATCGTACTGCTGCTGAGCCTGCTCATCGTCTGGCGCAAGGTTGATCGCCAGCCTCCGTACGTAGATAACTCGCCGCGATCATCCACGAACCCTATCAAGGATGCAGTCAGCGGCATTCGGACCTTATTGAAACCCGGCTACACAGGCCAACTTCTGATCCTCATGGCCATGTTGACCTACTTCATCGGCTATGCAGGCCTCAACGCCATGTTCCCCATCTACGGTGTAGAGACCCTGGGTCTTACCGAAGGAAGGGCGAACTTCATCCTCACTGCCTTCGCCGGATCCTTTCTGGTGTTCGCGTTGGCGGCCGGTGCCCTGGGCACAAAGATTGGCAAAATCCCAGCCATGTTGTGGGGCCTCATCATTGTACCGGTGCTGTTCCTCATGGCCATTCCAGTGCGAGAACCCTGGATCATCAGCGCCATCTTTGTCTTAGGCGGGCTGGGGTGGGCCTTGGTCAACGTTCAGGCCATGCCGCTAATCGCCGACTTCGGCGGGCGCGACCGCGTCGGCTTCTACATCGGCCTCTACTACGTATTCACCATGATAGGCCAAATGACAGGTCCCTTCATCCTGGGACTTACCATGGATCTCATCGGCAATCAAGGCATGTTCATGGCTGGAGCTGCGTTCTTCTTTCTGGCTTACGGAATGCTCAGAACAGGGCAGAGGCAGTTGGGCGCCGACCCCGAAACCATCGCCCGCCAAAGCCAAATAGCTTCCTAAGCAGAACAACGTCCCCCGCCGAAACCCGTCCATACCAAGCACCGTTGCAGCGAAGACGGAAACACCCCATCTCACTGGAGATGGGGTGTTTAGATTACGCTCGTTGCTGGCAGATCAATTGCAGAGTAACCAAACTCACAGTTGACAACCGAGTTCGAGACGCCATTAACTGCCCGCGTTAGTCCGTATCTGTACACAATCGGCCGCAAACCGCCCAAATGCAATTCAAAACGACGCTCAATCAAGGCCGGATGATCTTCCCGGCCCCTAACAGCGTCTCCACGATGGCATACATGTTTGTCACAGCACCCACCGCCAACTGCTCGGTCAGGCCATAGAAACTAAGGCAGGCCCCGCAGCTCATGATCTCCACACCCCGATCCGCCAAAACACTCAAATCCTGCACGCAGTCGGAGCCTTCCACAGCCAGCCGCACACCACCGTTGTAGAGTAGAATATGATCCGGCACCGTATCCGCTTCCGTGAGGGCGTAGACGAACGCCTTCATCAGCGTGCGTCCCAACTGCTCATCCCCTTCACCCATGCGGTCCGCTGCCAACACCACCACCGTCGGACCGCCATCGGCGGCACCACTGCTCAACAATGTCCCCTGACTGTGCTGGCTGGCCTGCGGCGAACTATCCGAGGCTGCAGGACCGGCGGCATCTGCGGCAGTCTCCGCATGTGCGGTCTCCACCGAACCCGCAGTCCCTGAGGATTCGCCACCTGCTGCCGCCGAACCCACCCGAATCTCCACAACATATTCCTGCTCACTGATGGTTTGGGACGACCATGGCAGACCCATCTGGCTGGCCATCTTAGCCAGATTCTGCACCGCAATCTCATTATCCACAGTCACCTCCACAACCCCGTGGGGCAACTCCCGCAGGACCCGTTTCGTCTGGATCACCGGCCGCGGACACTGCAGGCCGCGCCCATCCACCACTCGCCGTTCCACATTCATTCCCCCTTCTAGAGCATCATCCCTTGCCACACTAGCGCACAACGATCTCCCAAGCTTGCCGCTTTGTCACCCGCCCCACCAACCCGGACGGCAGATCCAACTGCTCCAAGGCAGCCAGAACAGCGCTCGCTTGGGCCTCCGGCACACTGAACAAAAGACCGCCCGACGTCTGCGGATCCAACAGCACCTCCTCCACAGCAAAAGGCACACCGTCGAACTGCACGAACGGTTCCAAATGGTTGCGGTTGCGTTGGGCTGCTGCCGTCAACATAAACTCATCCGCCAAATCCAAAGCTTCCGCCAACACCGGCACCGCTGCTGCATCCACCTCCACGGATAAACGGTCATCCAACATCTCATGGAGATGCCCCAAAAACCCAAAACCTGTAACATCCGTACACGCATGCACCTCAAAACTGTGCATCACAGCCGCTGCGGCCTGATTCAACGTGGTCATACTGGCAATAGCCTTCGCCACCGCTGCCGGTGATGCCTCACCCACCGTTTGGGCCGTATTGATGATCCCCACACCCAAAGGCTTCGTCAGAATCAGCACATCGCCCACCTGGCTGCCCACATTGGTAAGAATCCTATCAGGATGAATGATTCCGGTCACCGAAAGTCCATACTTCACATCCACATCCTGAATGGAATGCCCGCCTGCTAAAACCCCGCCGGCCTCCGTCACCTTACTCTGGCCGCCCAGCAAAATCTGTCCCAAAATATTCAAGTCCATGGTTTCAGGAAAACACACAATATTTAGGGCCGTCTTCACCTCAGCACCCATAGCATAAATATCACTGAGGGCATTGGCCGCCGCAATTTGCCCGAATGTATAAGGATCCTCCACCATGGGCGGAAAGAAATCCAACGTCTGCACCATCGCCAAATCATCGGTCAACCGATACACCGCGGCATCGTCCGACGTAGCAAAACCCACCAAACAATTGGGATCATCCTGCTGCGGCAGCTTGGCCAAAACAGCCTCCAACACGGCTGAACCCAACTTCGCCGTACAGCCCCCACCTTTGCAGAAAACCACATCATCTGCCACCATTTCACACCTCCATCATCCAACCACCAAACCAGCTCCCAAACCCGGGAGCACAGACATAGCCCAGCATCAATCGACCAGCACCAAAGCCTCCTGGAACAACACATCCTCAGCCTGCAGCCACGCCCTTAACCGCTGTTCATCCTCCACGGCCGCCGCCCACGCCATCCCACAACCTGCCGTCACCTGCGGCGGCACCGGAATCAACCGACCCGGCATTCCGGCAGCCTTAGCCAACTGCTCAAAATGCATAGCCCCATGGGTAGTGGCGAACGTAATCACAAACCGTTTGCGCTGCTTCTGCCCCATACGTCAACCATCCTGTTCTACGAACTCTGTATCATGGTCGCTGCTCCGTTATCTTCACTTCGCCTGCGTCACATGATCGTCCCTACCTTGGCATGCATCCGTGGTCGCTTCCTTACCTTAGAACCTTGGCCAACCACGAGAAGCCAAGACGAACCCCACCAAGGCTCTCGGCCCACACTCCCGCCAAGCCAAGGGCCCCAACCCGAACCTCCAGAAAAACCTAACCACTAAAACACACCGCCCCGGGCCAGCTCATCCACGGCCCGCACCGCCGCCTCCACATCCTCATGCGTATTCCAGTGCGAAAAACTAAAACGCACGGCCCCCC
>PWMW01000168.1 GCA_003559095.1 Clostridiales bacterium
CTCTGAGGCAGTGGAAGATGCAAAGGTTGCCGCAGTGCTGCACGATATTGGTAAGATCATGGTTCCGGCGGACATTCTCAACAAAGAGGGCAAGCTCACCGAAGAGGAATGGCGAGATATCCAGAGGCACTCGCTCATCGGTTACCAAATCCTCAAAGGGGTCGATGAGTATGCCCACTTAGCCACTGCAGTCCTCTACCATCACGAACGCTGGGATGGCCGTGGTTACCCCGAAGGACTGAAGGGCACAGACATACCCCTGCTGGCGCGTGTCATCGCCGTGGCGGACGCCTTTGAGGCCATGACGGCACGGCGCTCGTACCAGCGTTCCCGAACAAAACAGGAAGCCATAGCAGAACTGCAGCGCTGCGCTGGAACCCAGTTTGACCCGGAGGTTGTCAAGGTCTTCGTCGGACAAGTGTTGGCCGCTGAAATTTGACAGGCCAACCCTGTGGCTGACGGCCAGCAGCTGCCAAGCAGGCCGGTGGCAGAGACGTGTTTCCACGCCCAACATTCACGGGCCTCCTCGGAGAAACGCCTCATAAACGGCGTATCGCACTCGGTTGTAAACCACGTATTGCTCGCTATGCAACAGACGCCCATGTCAGTGACCTGACACCATGAAACATGAAAATGGGCGCAACCGCCCATTTTCGAGGCAGGGCTGCAAGGACGCGGCCACAACGAAGTTGGAAGGATGGGTGCGATCAACGATGAAAGAGTATGAACAGCGACTGCAGCAGTATCTGCAGCGACACGATATTCAAGGCGAGCAAATGTTCTTCCAGACCACCTGCCACTCCGTGGCCGATGCAGCCCATGCCGTGGGCGCCGAGCCCAACGATCTGGTGAAAAATATCTGCTTGGTGGCTGCAGAGCAGGGTTTGGTCGTGGCCATTGTTCGGGGCGGCGATCGAGTCAGCATGTCCAGAGTGGCTCGGGTTCTGCAGGTAGAGAACCTAAGAGTGGCTACAGCGGCAGAAATCCTCGAGAGAACGGGCTACCCGTGCGGTGGCGTTCCTTCGTTCGGATACGAAGCCCTCTTTTTGGTTGATCCCAAGGTTTTGGAACGGCCGCTGGTTTATTCTGGGGGAGGCTCTGCGTACTCATTAGTACGGTTGGCCCCAGCGGAATTGCAGCGGGCTAACGGCGGTCGCGTGGAGCGAATTCGCAGCTGAGGCGCTCACGGAGAGTATCGCTTTTCTGGCAGGTTACCGGTTAAATCCATTCTGAAAGGGCGCGGTTGTTATGACAAGACGTATGCTTGTGGGTGTAATAAGCGGGGCCGTACTGGGGCTTGTGTGTATTCTGGGTGCAGCAGGGCGCGCTGCTGAACCCTTGGGAACAGTGTATCTCTTTGCATTTTGGTACAATCGCCTTTTGATGGGGCTTTTCATCGGCGCTCTTCCCCGTATTGGTGAGCTTCCCCGGCTTGTGGGGCGTGGTGCTTTGGTGGGGATCGCCGTATCTTTTGCATTTTACAGTGCCACGCAATTTGCTGATCCCATGGGTTTTTTGGTGGGGGCAGTCTATGGTGTGATCATTGAGTTGACGGCGCACTGGCTGAAAACCTAACGAGTGCCGGCAATGGAAGGCTGCCAGAGGCTGGGTTGCTGCTGGGCCCATCTGGAACAACACTGCTCAAAACAGCAAATGCACTGCCCAGGCAGGAATTCTGGTGCAGGGGTCTAAAGTTTATACGTGTAGACGATGGCCATGAGCGAATATCGTCGAACGCAGAGGCCCGGCGGGACCCTGGGCCCATCTCGGTTGTCAAATGCTAAAGGAGGACGTCACGTGAAATTTGGATGCTGTGCACCGATTGAAGATGCTGGCAAAGTTGCCGCTGCTGGTTTTGATTATCTGGAATGTACGGTGGTTTCGTTGGAACCGCTGTCTTCTGAAGAAGAATTCGCCCCCATATTGAGGACCTTCCAGGAGAGCCCCATTCCCGTGGAAGCCTGCAATATCTTTCTTCCTGGTTCCCTGCAGATCGTTGGAGATAATGTGGACATGGCGGAGATTGAACGTTATGTGGCCAGTGCGCTGGCGCGGGTGCGGCGCATCGGAGCGGATACTGTGGTATTTGGCAGTGGCCGTTCCCGCTCGTACCCAGAAGGTTTCGACCGCTCTCTAGCCGAAGAACAGATCCGCATGTTTTTGAGTCTGACCGCTCGCCACGCAGCGGAGCAGGGGATCACCATTGTTATTGAACCGCTGAATCAGTTGGAATCCAACATTATTAACTCACTGCCCGAAGCAGTGGCCTTTGCCAAGGCCGTGGACCAGCCGTCCATTCAAATGCTGGCTGACTTCTACCACATGGAGATGGATCAAGAACCTTTGGAGAACATCACGGCGGCCAAAGACCACCTGCGGCACGTCCATGTAGCTGATAGCGGCCGTTTGGCCCCTGGAACCGGCAGTTATCCCTACGCAGCCTTCGCCGAACAGCTGCGCAGTGCCGGTTATGATGGGCGCGTCTCCATTGAGTGCAAATGGAATGACTTTACTGCTGAGGCTCCGGAGGCCGTGGAATATTTACGGCGCCAGTTGCGATAGCTTTCTTTTGAGTACCTATGGCGAGGAGGGGCTTTGTGAGCGAGATGCCTGTGGCAGCCATCAACGCTGTGCTTGCGCAATACGACCTTCCCGGTACCCTGAAGTGTGTGGAACCTATTGTTCAAGGTCACATTAACCACACCTATCGTGTAACGCTGGTGGACGCAAGCTCAGGACTGCGCAGTACGTACGTAGTCCAACAGATCAACCAGCATGTTTTCCGGGAACCAGAAAAGGTCATGCATAATGTTCGTCAGATAGCCCAGCATGTGCAGGGGCTGGAGGATCCGGGCCACTGCAGCATTCTGCAGTTCTTGGACACCCGCACCGGTGCCAATTACGTTCGGTTGGAGGGCCAGTATTGGCGTGTTAGCCCCTTCGTGGAGAACTCCATTTCCTATGACGTTGTGGAAGACAGCCGCATCGTGTGTCGCGCCGGATATGCCTTCGGCCGCTTCCAGGCCATGTTAGCTGACCTGCCTATGGAGGATTTGGCAGAGACCATTCCCGATTTTCACAACACACCAAAACGACTGCAGGACTTCTTCGCTGTGGTTCACGAAGATCCCGTGGGTCGAGCGGGCGAGGTGTCCCGAGAAATTGCGTTTTTCGAGAAGCATCGAGAACTGGTCTCGCAGTTGGAGCTTCTGCGGGAGCAGGGCATGCTGCCCCGCCGAGTAACGCACAATGACACCAAGATTAATAACATCCTTATGGACCAAGAGTCGGGAGAGCCGGTGTGTGTTTTGGACTTGGATACGGTCATGCCCGGACTGGTGGCCATGGATTTTGGCGACGCCATCCGCACGGCCGGCAATACAGCCCTGGAGGATGAGCGCGACCTGACCAAAGTTAATTTGCACATGCCTCATTACGAAGCCTTTACTCGCGGGTTCGTGGGGGTCTGCCGCTCAACCCTAACACCCTTGGAGATCGACACGTTGGCCTTGGGAGCCGTAACCATAACCACTGAACAGGCTGCCCGCTTCCTTGGCGACTATCTCGGCGGTGATCGGTATTACCGCATCCACCGGCCCCAGCACAATCTTGAACGGGCCCGCTGTCAGATAACGTTGGCCCAGCGTATGCTCGACCGCATGGATGAGATGGAGGCCGTTGTGCGGAAGTACGCAGTGGCGGCGGACGTGAGCTGCTGAAACGAAAAGGCCAGAGGGCAAAGGCGCTGCCAATGGGCAAGCCTTTGCTTTCTTTGCTTGACCAAAAATCCGAACGGAGCCCTCGGCTTCAGTATGCCGCCCCAAAAAGGTTGCAAACCCTGGTCCAGACTGTCGGAGCATGGTGGACGCGGGCCGTGGGATGACGAAAAACCTGCGACAACTAACAAAATGGAAGGAATTCGTTTTCTTCTGTGTAATACTTATTTTAGTACTACTCATTCCTTTTATCCTGATGAAGGGGGCGGTGTCGTTGTTGGATCAAGTGAGTACTAAGGGAGGTCGAGCGCCTTGCGTTGGCAGACGTTGTTCCTAAAGCAAGACCTAATGCGGCGGGTCGTCTACAGTCTTCTGCCCATTTTGGCCTTTTCCATCTATCTCTTTGGTTGGCGAATTCTGCTGCTGCTGGTTGTGGTAACCGCGTTCGGGGTGGCCACGGAGTATATGGTTATCAAGAAGTGGTATGATGGCAAGTTCAAGGTATCGGAAGCCATTCTCGTCTCGTGTCTGCTGTACACCCTCACGCTGCCTCCGGCGGTGCCGTTTTGGGTGGCAGTCATTGTGATAGTGTTTGGCGTCTTTTTCGGCAAAGCTATCTTTGGCGGCTTTGGCAGGAATGTGTTTAACCCTGCTATTCTGGGACGCTGTTTCATTTACATTTCGTTCCCAGCGTCCATGACCAATCTCTGGACAACACCGTTCGCAGGCTTTCCCGGCGGACTACTGCGCTATGCTGGCGGAGTGGATGCCGTTACCAGAGCCACGCCCTTGGGTTCTGTGCCAGCGGGGTCAGAGATCTGGGCCCGCATTCTAGGGGGCATTCCCGGTTCGGCTGGGGAAACCAGCGCTCTGCTCATTGCTGCGGCTGCGGTGTACCTCATTGTGACCAAGACGGCGTCTTGGAAGATCATGGCATCCACGGCAGCGGGATTTTTGATTTTGGGCACTGTGGTGTTTGCCTTGGGTGACATGAACCTAAATCCATTGGTGGCGTTGGTAACCGGTGGTTTTCTGTTCGGTGCGGTGTTCATGGCCACAGACCCTATATCCGGGCCACGCCATGACAAGGCCAAAGTGATCTACGGTGTCTTAATCGGTGCGCTGACCATCATTATTCGGGCCTATGGCAACTTCACCGAAGGCATCATGTTCGCGATTTTGATCGCCAACACCTTTGGGCCTTTCTTAGATCGCCAGATGAAGGAACTGGACGCAAAGAAAACGCTGAAAGCGGTGCCCGGCGGAGAGAAGGTGGCTTCATGAAACGGGAATACATCTACACAGTGGCATTTACCTTTGTGATTAGTGCAGTACTTACGGCCATCCTTGCTGGGGCCAATGCATTTTTCTTGCCGCAGATTGAGCGCAATGAAGAATTGGCGGAGAGGCGAGCCATTCTTTATGTGCTGAACATAGCTTTCACTGATGATGCGGAAG
>PWMW01000102.1 GCA_003559095.1 Clostridiales bacterium
ATACCGCTGGAGACGGTTTATTACGCACTCCATCTGGCCCGAGATAGCGGCACGCTGACTATTCTGAACCCGGCTCCCATGAATCCCAGCCTTGATCTGGACAGGCTCAGTGGTTTGGATTTCTTAATTCCCAATGAAAGTGAGCTGTCCCGGCTGACGAACATGCCCTGCAAAACTCTACCGGAGATTCGGGCAGCCGCAGAGGCGCTTATGGTGAAAAACATCGGCACTGTGATTGTAACCTTGGGAGCTAGGGGAGCCTATGTTGTTCAGCAGGGGCGGGATTATGTGGTGCCGCCTCTGGCGGTCGAACCGGTAGACACCACTGGCGCCGGTGACGCCTTCATTGGGAGCTTCGCTGTCTTCAGCCAGCTGGAGGCAGACTTAAAGGACGCGGTCACCAAAAGTAATCAGTATGCTGCACTATCCACGCTGCGCCGGGGAACGCAGAAATCCTATCTATCACGGTCCAAGTTTTTGGAAGAGCTGAAGACCTTGGCATAGGCAGTCTTTCATATAGCCCGTGTGGATGCCGGTAATGACAAGGAGCGCGACTATTAAGGCATCATCCTCCGGGCCATGGGCAGGAGGAGGTATCCCTTGTGAAAAAACGTAAGCTTATTTGCTATGCATTTATACATAGCCTCGCCGCTGACGTTTGGCTCTCCGCCACCGCACGATGTAAAGACCGTGGGTTCAGTGAGCCCATTTTCTTTGGTCCAAAGCCGATTGGCTGCCGAATCTCATGGCCTGAAAAAAAGAACATACGTGCGCTCCCTGGGCTAGTTTTTCGCGCATAGCTCAAGACCTTTCACGCCCAAAAATTTCCCCTTGACATATTACCCCAGCACTCGCCTTGTACCAGTAACAGCAGCATGTGTGCGACTGGTTGGAGGGGATCGGGAGCGAACAAAGCCATAGCAAGGACTCGCAAAGTATGGTATGATCATGGTCAAGGAGTTCCTTTCTATCTGGCTTTTTGCTCTCACAAAAAGTATTCCAGACGAGGAACTCCTTTTCCTATGAAAAAAAGCGTTAGCGCTCGAAACATGAGCACTAATGCTGTGATCTTTTTGCACCGCTTAGCGGTTGAGTTCTTTTCCTCCAATAGCAGGCGGAAAGGAGAAAAGCAGTAGGATATGTCCATTTTTATCTGCCGAAATCTATCCGTTTCATTGTACCGCTAACAAACCGGAAGTGTTTCAGCTATTGTCTCCAGAGCAGGCAGTGCCTCTTGAACGAAAACGTCCGGATTTTGAGTACATTCAAGAGGATTTGGATAGGAGGGTGTGACATCGCTATCTATTCTACGGTCCGCTTGACGGGGAGCCGCTGCCGGCATGGCCCCTTGGGCCTCAAGGGCATCACCGAGGGTGACGCCCGGCCAACCAGGCTACCATGCCGACTAATCACCTTAAAGCGGCTTTCGCGGCATAAACCGCTCAGCTGAGTTCATCAGAGTGGCTCTCACAGCGTGAAGGTGGCTCAGTTTGGACGTGACCATGGTTCACTCTCGTGCGTACGCGTGGCTCTCGTAGGCCGTAATATGCAACCAAATTGAAGGCGCCAAGAACGTCGATTTCACACTACTGTTCTACACTCTGGTATCTGTTTGAGGGACTGCAGACGAAAAACCGCCAACCACCGGCTGTTTAGGCTGCGGTAGTTGGCGGTATCCACCTCAGAAATCATTCGACACGCGAAAAGCGGCCCAGAGACTTCAGTTTCTGGGTCGACTCTTTTCTTGCTTGGCCACCAAGATGCGAGGGACATGGCACGCGTCCCGGTTTTGGGTGTCAGGCCCATCCAACCTTCCATCACTGCCATCTTGGGCAGGACTTTGATCCACAATCAGAGAACGGCACAAAAGGGTATGACTGCGGTCCGAATAGGGCCGTCTGTTGTTTGATGCATAACGAAGGAGCCATACGCATACATGAGCCGGAATCAAAACATCTGCCGCCGCCGAAGACAGCTGGGGATGAGCCAGCAGGCGGTGGGTGGGGATACCCTGGATCCTCAGTTATATGCGCCAAATAGAACGGGGAAAGTCGTCCCTCCATTGGAGACGTTACCCAACCAGCCATCCGGCTGGTCGTCGTCGGAGAGCGCTTTGGACACGATCGGATGATTCAGCTGGCGCAAGAGACCTTGTTCACAGCACCCCTTCTCTGTCCGAAGGCACTGGCGGAATCGCCAATGACCACGACCGCACGAACGCTGTTGGGTTTGGTTGAGACGTTGGACACGGCCACGCTGCCGGGACCTCCGTCCTTTTATGACAGCAAACTCTACTTGCTCACCGGCAAAGTGATGATGGAAATCGGGCAGCATGAATCGGCTGTGGCACTTCTGAACGAAGCTCTTTAGTGTTCGCATTCGGTGGGGAAGGTTCGGATGCTGAGCCAACTGAGCGATCGCCATCGGAAGCTCGGTGAGGGTGGTGCCGAAGTGGCGGAGCAGTTGCACACTTTGTTGGGCGAGCTAGGTAGCATAGAAGCCTTGTACGCCATGGTCACGAAAGAAATCAGGATCTCCCACCTGGATTCGGTTCCATCGGACTTGGTAGCGCTGGCTGCAGGACGGAGATGGGTGGAGGTAGGAGGGGATGTTGTATGGCCATTATTCTATCTGGCGGCGGGGATCCAGCCGCGGTTGTTGCTATTGACAGATATTTCGCGTCCAGTATCGATTTGGGAAAACCGGTACTGTACATCCCGATTGCGATGGAACCCGATGTGTACAGCTACGAGGAGTGTTATGCGTGGTTTAGACGAACATACACTGCGTACGGCATTGCCCATGTGGAGCTGTGTACGGACCTCAGCTCTGTGCACTTGGACAGCCGGTACAGTGCCGTATTCGTTGGCGGCGGCAATACGTTCAAGCTGCTGCACGAAATTCGGCAATCCAATTTCGCTGAACAACTGCGCGCCTATTTGAAGGCGGGTGGTGTCCTTTATGGAGGTTCCGCTGGTGCCATCATATGCGGTAGGACCATCGAAACAGCTTTGTGCGCCGATTGTAACCGAGTTGGCATCGAAGATTTTTCTGGACTGGATTTGTTAGACGGCTGGGATGTCCTTTGCCATTACGATCCGAGCGTCCATGATTCTTTTATCGCTGAGCTGCATCGAAAACTCTATCTGCTCCATGAAGAATCTGGCTTGGCTACGGAGGGTTCCAAGATATCTGCTGTCGGTAAGCCATTTGTCCGCAGGGACTCTGTCTCGGGGTCCGACGATATCGTGCCGCTGCTGTGATTCCTGTAACCTGAAGAATATCGTGGATGACCAGTGATATGCGTGTGGATCTATCCACAGAGGTACATGTGGATTGATACCCGGGGACAATCCCACCAACTACCCTCGCCCAGGCAGGCATGTACCAGAGTTGAAGCGAACTATTTACGCAGTATTGCCGATCTGAGGGTAGGTCGTGAAGGTGTCCACTCCAAAACCGTGCCTGACAAGCGGCTTTGGGAAAAAATGGTCACGGAAATCCCAGCTGGCGGGATTTCGGGGTTCTTGTTTGGCGCTTCGAAGCCACTTTTGAGGTGGACTCCAAGGTGTCCACTCCAAAACCGTGCCTGACAAGCGGCTTTGGGAAAAAATGGTCACGGAAATCCCAGCTGCTGGGATTTCGGGGTTCTTGTTTGGCGCGTCGAAGCCACTTTTGAGGTGGACTCCAAGGAATGATCCATTCGCAGTCTACGGGAAGGGAGGTCAGTCAGTATGAGCCATTTCATGGATGAAGTGCACAGTCGGTTTGGACTGGGCGAGGAGCAAGTGCGGCAGCTGCTGCTTGAGGTGTCGTCTGAGCTGCCGAGGAAACTAGAGCGGATTATCAGTGGCTATGACAACGAGGTGTACCGTGCAGTGTATGCAGCCTCTCCTGACTACTACTTGCGCATTCGGCGCCGCGGTGAGGTTTCGTTTCGCGATGAGGCTTGGGCCATGGAGCAGGGCCGGAGCCGAGGCGTCCCGGTGCCGGCTGTGATCTCTCTGGGTCAGACTGCAGACGTTCTAGGTCAGGCTGACGTCGAGTATATGGTATTGGAGGGGGTTTCGGGCCAGCCCTTAGCCGAGCTCTGGGCTGCCCTTGGTCAGAAAGAACGGGAGACAGCGTTGTTCCAGGCTGGCATCCAGTTAGCCAGGATTCACAGCATTAAGGTATCGGGGTTCTGGCGTCGTCAGCCAGCTGGGGACTGGGATTTCGATACATGGGAAGGCGTGATGGATTCAGCCCTGCACGACCGATCTGGCGAGAAGCAGTGGATTCAAGGAGATCGCTTTTCGGAAGAGCAATTTTCTGAAATGATGCAGCTGCTACGGCTCTACCGGGATCGATTCGGCTGCAGCCAGCCAGTACTCTGTCACGGCGATTATTTGCCGGAACACATCTTTGTCGACGCTTCCGGTCACGTCACAGGCATCATTGACTTTGGCCAGTTCCAAGGCGGACCGGCAGAGCTGGATGTAGCTTATCTGCGGCTGGAATGGCCGCAGTTAGAGCTAACTTCGTTTCTTGCGGGCTTTGGCTCGGAGCAAAGGTTGCCTGATGAATTTCCCATGCGCCTGGAGCTACAGCGATTGGCTTTGGCCATGGGCCATCTAGCATACCAGCGCCAGGAGGGCGATACCGAGCAAACGGCGTTTCTGGAAGACCAGCTAGCAGACTGCCTCGAACAGCTGCGGCCATTGCTTTCGGAGTAAGGGCCCAATGTGCTAGGTGGCTGGCTGAGGATACCAAGGATATTGGGCGCCTCAAAAGCTTGATGCAAGCCAAAATGGTAGCGAAGACCATGTGTTTCTTGGCTCTTTCTAGGGAAAGGCCCAAGCGTTGGCGTTTTACGGGGAGGCGCAGGGGAAAAGAATACCTCCTGCTGTCGTTGGGCGGGTACTCACAAGGTCTGGGATACGGAAAGCGGAACGCGCCAAATAAACCTGCATTTGACCCAGCTTCGAGGATGCTTGTGAGAAGCAGAAGTTACCCGGACGCTCGCATTCACTGATTGGTCTGGCGCGAAGTATCTGCGGTGAGACAAGGAGACGATACCGTTATGCAAACAAACTTCTGGACAGGAACAAAGGTCCGCCTGCGGGCCGTCAGCCCCCAGGATGCGGGGACGTATTTTAGGTGGAGCGCAGACTACGATGATGAATCG
>PWMW01000241.1 GCA_003559095.1 Clostridiales bacterium
CAAGGCAGATCCACAACCCGGCACCTACGGTGCCGGGTTGTTTGCCGTTCAGGAAGCACTGGGGTCCGGTGCCTATGCCCCTAGGGTGCTGGTCCGAACCACGAAGGACGCGGTGCGGAAGCGTTAACGCTGCGGCGGTGGAGTCAGTGCAGGGGAACGCTCACGGTGACGTTGTGCAGAGAGGCAGTGGGCCGCTGCCGTACCATGGCTCGGCGCCCATTTGATGCCACGATGGTATTCCGGTGTGATCCCGCTCGGGTCAGGAGCAAAAATCGAAAAGGCTTCTATGAAGAAAAACCATCAACTTCCATCAAAAATTTGCGCTTTTGGTAAAAACAACGCGAAAAAATCACCTTTCCAGCAGGAATCTGTTCCGCAGGTGGGGAATCCACAAAAACAGACCACGAAGAACTTGTTGGGGGAGATACCAGATTCTGGGATGCATATCTCCCGTTGAGGAGGTGTGAGTGAGGCACCGGAGACGGCACCGCTGTGCTGGGGTGCCACTTGCTGAACAGATTGGGCGGTTTGTGGGCTATGGTAGTCCCGGGCTGTTGTGCCCTTGGCCGGCCGGACACCATGGCAGGCGCCCCGGTGATGGGTCGCATGTGCCTACTCTATGCCAACCGGGCGTTGTGCAGAACGGCGATGACAGCATTCACAGGACGTGTAGTGGACCTGCCGCTGACGTCAGCGACTTCTGCAGGGGCGTCCTGTGTCTGTGAGTAGAACCACGCCATTGGGCCGCACCTTACTGCCGATCTAAGTGTGTGCAGATGATTCCAAACCAGAAGGGAGAGAAGGCGATCTGTCTCGTAGTCGAATGTAAGGCAGTGTCGTCGTTACTATGAAGAAAGCATTGTGGATGATCGTCGTGTTATGTGCTGTTTTGGTGTTCAGTGTTCCAGCTGCGGCCGATGATGCAGTTTGGGCAGATTTGGTAGGTGAGGAGTTTACGTTTATCGTAGGATTCGCTGCCGGTGGATCCAACGACTTAGGCGCCCGCGTTTTGGCCGATGCGCTCCAGAACATGGGAATCAACGTGCGTGTAGTTAATCGCCCTGGTTCCATGGGCGTCGAAGCCGCCGGATGGGTGGCACAACAGCCGCCGGATGCCAACATCCTTTACTGGGGTGTGCCCTTGACACTGTTCTTCGAGCCTGCTACACGTCCCGTGGGCTTTACTTGGGAAGACTTTGATCCCATCGCTACCTTGGGTGGTGCTACCTTCGCTTTGGCCACAGCTGCCGATTCGCCTTGGGACACCCTGGACGATATCATCGAGTGGGGCTTGGAAAATCCCGGCCAGCTGATCGTTGGCGGTCAGGGCGAACTGACCTCGATGCATTTTGCCATGAATGCCATCTTTGATGAAGCAGGCGTGGACTATCTCTATGTACCGTTTGCCGGTGGTGCCGATGTCCAGATGAATCTGGCCGGTGGTCACGTAGACGTGGGTCACTTGAGTCTGGCAGCGGCCTATCCGCTGTACAGCGCTGGCGAACTGAAAATCCCTGTCCACACCTCGGTGTTCGTAGACCGTGTGGAGATGGTACCGGAAGTGCCCAACGTAGCTGAGGCAGGATTCCCCAACGCTAGAGAACTGCATGTTCTCTTCCTGTGGGCACCCAAGGGTGCGGATCCTGACATGATCAACGCGCTGTCGGCAGCCGTCGGTGAAGCTCTGGAAAACCCGGCCACCGTGGAACGCTTGGAAGATATGGGTATTCTGGTTAGCTACCTCGATGCTGAAGGTACCATGCAGCAGGCAGTAGAAGCGCACGACAGCGTCATCCCGGCTTTTGTCGATTGGTATCAGAACTACTAGAGGCGGGAGCCCGCAGCCGCTAGGGTAATCTGCTCTTGCGGCAGCTGCGTCGATCTGATCACGTTGAAGACAGTGGTCCGTCTGGCGCTATCGAAGGTATCATCTTGGCTGTGTCAGGGTGGGCAGTTTGTCCCATCCTGGCACAGCTTTGCCGGGCTTTTTCTGGTGCCGGTGGCGCTGGGTGTTCGTGGAGGGAGTGAATGGAGTCTATGAGCAAACGCATTACGGTTAACGGCATGATTGGCTTGGCCATTGTCTTTGTTGGTCTCTTGGTCTACATTGGCACGTACCAATCGCCGCTGCGTCCGAACGAGCTTATTCAACCGCGGGTTGCAGTGGGCTTGATCATGGTGGGTGGTCTTTGGATATTCATAACGGAGATCCGGACGCCCAATAAGGAATACATCAAACTCGACAAAGACTGGCTGTTGCTGGTGAGCCTCTTTGGAGTTTCGCTGTTCACCTTCCTTTACGGCCAAACGTTGCTGCGCCTGGGTGTTGCCAGTTCGGTGTTTATCTTTTTGGTCCTTTGGTGGGTGTTTTTTTTGTACTGGGATACGAAACGAACCGGGACCCAATCCCAGTTCGCCGTGGGCTTGCTCAAGCATACAGCCTTGGCCGCTGGTATAGCAGGCGGCATGTACTTGCTCTTTGTGACCTTCCTGCAGTTGTACCTGCCGGGTATTCTGCTGTTTTGAAGGCGCCCGCCGCTGTCCTCGAGGAAGAAAACGATGCGGGCTGCTGGTTGACTGGAATTTACAGGTAGGGGGATGACTGGATGTTTGATATGGCGGCCATGCTTGAGGCGTTTCAGGTAGTTTTTGCACTGGATACCGTGCTGTTCATTTTTATTGGCGTTGCCATTGGCGTTTCCGTCGGGGCCATTCCAGGCTTGGCTCATAATCTGCCCATGGCCTTGGTTTTACCCATGGCTTTCTTTTTACCTTTTCATCAGACCATGGGCCTTTTGGTGGGCACGTATAAGGGCGGAACCTACGGCGGGTCCATTACGGCCATCAGTTTTGGAACGCCGGGAACGCCTGGCGCTGCTGCCACGGTGGCTGACGGTTATGCTTTGAGCCGTAAAGGCAAGGGAATCAAGGCCCTGCTGATGGGCCTGTATGCGTCTGTGACTGGAGATATGTTCAGCGACTTGGTATTGATCTTTGTGGCGGTGCCCATTGGGCTTTTTGCACCGCGCTTCGGCCCTGCTGAACTGACAGCGCTCTATTTTCTCTCGCTATCTTTGGTGGTGGTGTTCTCCACGGAGGATCCTGGTCGTGGCATCTTGTCAGCGGGTCTGGGTTTTTTTCTGGCCAGCATTGGCCGGGACATCATTACCGGCAGTCTGCGCTTCACCTTTGGCATGCGCCAATTGGAAGCTGGCATCCCGTTAGTCCCGCTCTTGATGGGTTTGTTTGCGATGCCGGAGATTATTAATCAGATCCATGTGCTGCTGACAAAGCCCGAGTTGGCCGGCAAGTTTGGCGAAAAGGCTGCGCAAATGGCAAAAAAGACCAAAGAACAGGGACTGAGTTTGAAAGAATTTTTGGGCTGCTGGCGGGGCCTGGCCATCGGGTCCATCTTTGGGACGTTTCTCGGCGCGCTTCCCGGACCGGGAGCAACTCTGGCCGCGTACACAGCCCACAGTACAACGCAGCGTTTTTCTAAGGATCCAGACTACGGTAAGGGCGCCTTGGAGGGAGTGGCTGCGGCGGAGGCCGGGAACAACGCCACGTGTGGTGCTACATTCATTCCGCTCTTGACGTTCGGGATCCCGGGCAGTAGTATCGCCGCCTTATTCATGGCTGCACTAATGATGGAAGGCATTCCCTTGGGTCCCCGGGTGATCGTGGACCACACGGCGACGATCTATATCTTGTTCTTACTGCTCTTAATGGCCAATCCGCTCAATCTCTTGGTGGGACGGCTCCTCATCCCTGTGTACTCGCGGCTGGCAGCCATGCCAGCACATATTGTCTGGCCGGTAATTGCCGTAATCTTGGTGTTGGGGACCTATGCCTACAGCACCCGTCCCTTCGACATTGTCATTGCCATTGCGGCGGGAATTTTGGGATATTTCATGACCTGGTACAAGCTGCCAGTGGGTCCGCTAATCTTGGCCTATTTGGTGGCGCCGCTCTTTGAAGCGTCCCTGAGGCGGGGTCTCATTCTCTCCCGCGGTGATTGGCTGTACTTCTTGGGCAGCCCCATTTCCCAGACCATTTGGGCCATTACGGTCATCTCTGTGATCTTCTTCCTGCGGGGACGGAAGAAAGCGGAGATTGCTACTGGGGAGTAGCGGGATGGAGTGCATTGGCGACTTCTGGATTGCACAATGGGATGGATACGAAGGAAAAACACCCTTGCAGTGGGACTGCGGGGGTGTTTTTGCTGACGGACGATGTTTTTTGGGGGTGTGTAACGGCCGGACAAGCGCCGGGTGTGGCAGCCCATGAATCACTGGCGCGGCTCGCAAGCGGTTGGCAGCGTTTGGCATGCCCGGAACTGCCATGCCCCCTCGCTGAGAAAACTCAGACACCACCGTCAAGCACCGGTGTGTTCCTGCAGCAGTTGACGTCCTCTGGCTATGAGGGCGTCTCTTTGCCCGGGGTCTTGACGATCCCAGTTGGCGTACATCAGGCGCATACGGGGGTTGGACTGCAGCTGCGGGCGATGGTCTTCCAGGAACGTCCAATAGAGAGCGTGGAAGGGGCAGGCGGTGGCGCCGGTCTTTTGGTGGACACTGAAGGCGCAGGAGCGGCAGTAATCACTCATGCGGTGAATGTACTGCCCCGAAGCAATGTACGGTTTTGTACTCATACGACCACCATCGGCAAAGAGGGCCATGCCGAGGACGTTGGGCAGTACCACCCAGTCATGGGCATCCACATAAGCTTCCAGGAACCAATCGGAGACCTCTTGCGGACGAACCCGCAGTAGATTAGCCCAGTTCCCCAGAACCATCAGGCGCTGGATGTGATGACTATATCCGTGACGCATGACGTCCTTGACGGCCACAGCTACGCAATGCAGCTCCGTTTCCCCTGTCCAGTAATACCCGGGCAGGGGATTTTCGTGATCCAGGGCATTTACCGTTTCATACTTAGGCATGCTGCGCAGATACACGCCGCGAATATACTCCCGCCAGCCCAAGATCTGGCGAATGAAGCCTTCCACAGCGGGCAGCGGGGCCCGGCCTTGGTGATACGCTGCTTCGGCAGCTCGGACGGTCTCGTCGGGGGCAATGAGTCCGAGATTCATGGCTCCCGACAGCAGGGAGTGGGACATCCACGGGTCTGCTTCGAGCATGGCATCTTGATAATCCCCG
>PWMW01000305.1 GCA_003559095.1 Clostridiales bacterium
CTCGGATACCCTGATCGATCTTAATATACATGGCATTGCGGTGGCCGCGAATACGGCCCTGCCAGCGTTCGCCCACAACCGCGGTATTCACTACGTTTTCCACGAACACATCGCAATGAAAGTCGCGCACCAGTTCGTCCACCAACGGGATGCCTTCCCACTGCTTGATGTTAGGAGCTAATTGGATCACCCGCTGCTGGGGATCAAAAACGCCGGGCACCGCAATGCCCATGGAAAGCAGCGAAGTCAATGGAATACCGTGCTCCTGCATAACGCAGTGGATGAGCTCTTTGAGAAAGGCCAGGCAGTCCACGGATCTGCGATCATACGAGGTGCGATGGGTCAACATCCGGTCGGCACTGACATCGCTCACCACCAAACTGATGGTGCGGCTGTCGATATGAATTCCCATAACATAGGCACAGTTGCTGGTCAATTCCAGCAGAATAGGTCGTCGGCCGCCCATGCGGCCGCTGGCTCCCGTCTCGGCTTCGTGGAGAACACCTTTGTCCAAAAGGATACTGACAATGGCAGAAACACTGGGAGCGCTCAAATGAAGGCGCCGTGACAGCTCGGCACGGGAAAGAGGCTCGGAGGCCGCCCGAAAAAGTTCGATGATTTGTCGGATATTTTCATGGCGAATATTACTGGGTCTCATTGTACACACATCCTCTGTCCATATTACCAGCCGGCCAACTCCCGAAAAGCCTCCCAACCTTGTTCAGCGTAGAATCGGTGACCGCCATCGCCCACGACCAACCGGCAGGAAGCCGGTACGCCAGCAGCCTCATAGATCTGTTGAATGATGGCAAAATTCTCCTCCACACCGCCAATGGGAAAGATCTCGTCCTCGCGCCCAGCCACCACCACTAAGGGTCTTGGAGCAATACAACCAGCTAGATCACCCATTTCGAAATACTGGTACACGCCGGGAATATAGTTATCGGTGCAGTGGTAGATGCGCCCGATGGAGTCCTTGTATGTACAGACAGAACATGAAGGCATGGCAATCCGGATGCGGGGTTCCAAGCAGGCTGCGTAGTACGTAACGGTTCCGCCGCCGGAGTTGCCCATGCAGGCAATACGGTCATGATCCACTTCGGGAAAGGCCTCCACAGCATCAATGGCCCGCTTAATATCCCAGACGCGTTCCCCCACCATGGTCCGGCCCAAGAGCAGTGCCCCCATTGTGCCCTGTTGGCAGCGGTGAACATGCTCCGGCTGTGCATCACGTCGCTCGCCGAAACACCGCTGTTCCAGTGTCAACGCCGCGTAGCCCTGGTTAACGGCTTGTATGGCAAAGTCGCGATCGCCGCCCAGATAACGCTCATCCCCGCTGTAACGGGTTCGTCCTAAGGAGATGTGCATACCCGTGGTATGCCCTTGCAGACAAATGACCAAAGGATAAGGCCCGGTGCCAGTCTTGGGGATCAACAGATGGCAGGGGACGTGACACAACTCCTCCGACTGGAACACAAAGCGGCGCTCAAAGAACCGTTCGTGTTCTTCTGCAAAATCCACTCGCACATTAAGTTCCGTTGGCTCTGGCATGATGCCCACTAATTCCTGCAGCTTCCGGCGCAGTTGGTTCTGCCAAGCAGGCAGATCGGTTTGGTTGGCAAAAGCCAAAGCCTTGGGGGCGGTATTGTACAGATGATCGTGACACACTTGGGGATTGAAGATCGCTTCGGACATACGGAACTCAACTCCTTTGCGCGGCAGGAACAACCTGTGTTCCACCGACGTACACTTGCGTTACCTGGAAGTTTTTGTCCATGACCACCACATCACCTTGTTTTCCCGGAGCCAATGTGCCTTTGTGATCCTGGATACCCAGCACCTGAGCTGGCGTTGCCGTTAGCATAGTCACGGCCTGCTGCGGTGAGACGCCGGCCACCTCCACCATGGTTTTTAAGAGGATATTGGCCGTGGCCACACTGCCAGCAAAAGCGGTGCGATCGGGAAGTTTGGCCACACCATCCTCCACCAAAACCTCCTGGCCATCGGTGAGGCTGCCCAGACGGTACGTGCCGGCGGGCATTCCGGCGGCCCGCATGGAATCAGTGACTAGGCAGATGCGATCACTGCCCTTGTTCTTGTAGATCAGTTTCAGCAAACTTTCGGGAAGATGGTGGCCATCGGCGATGACCTCAACGAAGAGCTGGTCCACCAGGAGTGCCGTCTCGATCACCCCGGCATAGCGATAACCATGAATCCGTTTGAGACCGGACATTCCCGAATAGAGATGTGTGACCAAGTCAAAACCCGCTGCCACAGCATCAAGAACTTCTTCGTAGATAGCGTCGGAATGGCCGATGGATGCTATAATTCCCCGTTCTTTTAGTACACGGGCCATCTCTAGGGCACCGGGCAGTTCTGGTGCTAAGGTCCAGCGCACAATATCATCGCTGTAGTCCAAGACCTGCATATACTCACTGCGATCAGGATGCTTGATATACCGCGGGTCCTGGGCGCCGCGCTGTTCCATGCTGAAATACGGGCCTTCCAAATGCAAGCCGTAAAGGCAGGGCCCATGGGTGCTGGCCTTTTTGGCTTCCCGAAACAAGTCCAAGGTCCGGTACAACTCATCCATGGTACTGGTAAGCGTCGTCGGCACCACAGTGGTTGTGCCGTATTGGAGATGAGTCTCAGCCCCCTGCAGGAAAGCTTCCACAGTCCCATCCATGAAGTCTGCCCCACCAGCGCCATGGGTTTGAATATCAATGAACCCGGGTGTGATGTACTGACCGTTTACGTCAATGACAGTGTCTTCCGGTGCTGGGCAGAACCCGTCCCCAGCTGTATCAAAGACGCTGACGATGCGGCCGTCGTCCATGATAAGACCGCCGGCAAGGGAACGCTGCGGTGTGATCACCACACCGTTGTGCAGAATTACTCGAGCCATGGAGCTTCCTCCCCATCAATGCAGGATACTAGCGTTAGTTAGTTTAATTAACATTCCTGTTCCTAAACAAAAAAGGCGAATCATGTATACCCACAGTATTCGCCGATTGTAAACTAAGTCCTCCCTTTTGTGGGAAAAAAGTTAAGTTCTTTTGCCTGGATGTCCGTTCGTAAGGTTTCTGGCCAGCGTCAGCCAAATATTGGTGCCGATGCCCCGCCATGACGTCGGAGGCTTCACGAATCCCGGGTGATCCGACGAACACTCCTGGGCCAGCGGGAATCCCGTCAGATCAGCTTGGATGATCAGCGGCCGCTGGGACATCCTCTGCCTGCTATACTTGCAGTGATGCAACAGAGGCTCAAGCCCTCGCTGTCACCGGCACAACAAAGGCTGGGGACAATGAGCACCGCGGCCCATTACACCCAGCCTTTATGGAATACGCTTGGCTGTCCTTGCCTATTGCTCAGCACCGCCTGCCACGGTCGTCCGGCTTTGTCCGAACTGCGCGCGCAGCGTCCAACGCTCAATCATCGGCACGAACCCATTCATGATCAGAATGGAGTACGCAACCCCTTCCGTAGGGGCCAATCCCAGACGGAAAATGACCACACCGAAACCAATACAGACCCCAAACACAACCTTCCCCCTGTTTGTGAAAGGGCTGGTCACCCAATCCGTAGCCATGAAAAATGCACCCAGAGGAAGGCTGCCCACCAGCAGGTGCTCGATGGGATTCTGTCCAAGAACGGCAGTCAAGGCGGCCACGGTAAGCAGAATAGATGCCGGAATCCTCCAATTAAGATGTCCTCGGTAAAAAAGATAGGCGGCACCTATGAACAAGAATAGGGGTGAAGTCTCGCCCAGAGCACCACCGGGAAACGCTGTGAGCAGTGCTCCGTAACTAGGCATTTCCATACCTTGATGAAGCATGGCCAACGGTGTAGCCTGGGTAAGAACATCCACCGCACCAAAACTAACATACAGCGAAGCGAACTGTTTGTCCAGAAATGCCACCAAAGGTGACAGCAGCATCAACGCTACCAAGCCAAACAATGCTGGGTTGAAGCGGTTGCGCCCCAACCCGCCGGCCAGTTCCTTGGCAAGTCCAATGCCGATGAACACAGCCAAGGCCGCCTTCCACCATGGCGTTGTGGCCGGAAACAACATCGCCACAAACAACCCTGTTAGGACAGCGCTCCAATCATGAAGGGTAGGTTCCTTCTTCATCATCCTCCGGAATAGAATTTCCGTGAATACGGCGGTGATCAGGCACACGGAAATCAAGAACAGCGCATTCCAGCGGAAAAAATAAACTGAAACAGCCGTTACGGGCATGAGAGCCAAAAAGACGTCCCGCATCGCTCGCCCTACGGTCTGCTTGTCCTTCAGATGCGGAGCAGATGAAACCACCAGTTCTGCATCAGCTTTCATCTGAGCAGCCTCCTTTCAAGAACATTGTCCCGTCATGTTCGCTGTGCAGCTTGAATTCGCGGCTTCATATCCTGGACAAAGCGAACAATAGGACGTTGGGCCGGACAGACAAAGGCACAGATCCCACATTCGATACAATCCATGGTTTTCCATTGTCGAGCCCGCTCCACCAAATTTGCTTCGCAGAACACACTGATCTGATTCGGGTACAAAAGCATAGGGCAGCTATCCACGCAGCGCCCACACCGGACACAATGGGTGTATTGGGCGCTGGTGACGGCCGCTGTGGCATCGAGAGCGGTAATGCCAGTTACGGCTTTGGTCACGGGCACCGACAAGGTCCTCTGTGCAACCCCCGTCATGGGACCACCCACGATGACCTTTGCTGGCGTTTCTTTCAGGCCGCCGCACTGGGCAATGACGTGGGACAGCAGGGTCCCCACAGGAACTCTGAGGTTCTTCGGCTCAGCAACATTCTGTCCGGTTACCGTTACCACCCGTTCGAAGAGCGGCTTACCACGTTCGACAGCTTCACAGACAGCCACTGCCGTTCCTACATTCTGCACCACGACTCCCACCGCAAAGGGCAGTGCCTGGGGAGGAACTTCCCTACCGAGAGCAGCCTTAATCAGCTGCTTTTCGGCTCCTTGAGGATATTTGGCAGGCACATCCACAATCCGTGTTGCCGGATCGGTGTTCGTCTGACGTAGAGCGACTAGAGCATCTTGCTTGTTATCTTCCACACAGATCAAAACAGCCTCAGCACCAAGAGCTTGGCGGATATAGCCGGCTCCTTTGAGAATCTCCTCTGGCATTTCTACC
>PWMW01000229.1 GCA_003559095.1 Clostridiales bacterium
CCAGCTGGCAAAAAAGGTAAATGACGATGCTAGATGATCCCTTCGCGTAACGTTCATTGCCACTTCACGCTTTCTGGCAGGCGGCTCCCTCGGGACTATGCGGGCCCGTGGGGAAGTCCACTCTGCTTGGTAGTTGTCTTATTATATGAAAAGCAGTGGGTGTTTGTCAACGGCGAATTCAGCATTTATCTAATTTCATGCCAACGAAAGTCCTTCGTCGTAAGTCGGCAAATTGTCGTTTTTCGCCGTGTGAAGTGGTTCAAGGGCAGGGCGGCGGGTTGTGGAACAATTATGCAGATCCGCCATTGGCCCTGGAAAAGTTTCCGGCCGTGGAATTCGCAGGTGGTTAAGCTGACATTTCAGAAAATCGTTGACATTCACCGCCGTGGGCGTTAGGACCTGACTTTGACAACAGAAGAGGTTACATTTGGACCGTAACGCCTTCATGAAGGGCGGTGCGGTCCTTTTGGTTCTTTCAGAAATACGTAGGGAACACGGTTATTTTTTGCACGTCGCCAAGATTTTTTTCAAGTCACCTAGCCGATGCCGTTTGTGCGTAAAGTCAATGCCGAGAGCCTGGCCAATCGCATCGGAAACTTCGCTTCGATAATCGAACAGGTAGAGGTTGTCCTGTTCGTTGGAACAGGAGATACGGTTGAGGCACTCGGTGATCACTGCTGCCGAGTAACGATGACCCGTCTTCTTTTGTAGCAGTCGTAGGATGACCAGAGATAGGAAACACGTGAGGAAGTGCGCCCCGATACGGTCCTCCCGAGAGACATAGACGGGGCGTGCCTCGAGTGTGCCTTTGGTAACACGAAACGTTTCCTCGATTTCCCATAATCCGCGGTATGTATCCACGATCTCCCGCACGGACATGTCCAACTCACTGGTGACGATGGCGTAGTACCCGTCGTACAGTTCCTCCTGCGCGAGTTTCTCCGCATCGAAATAGGGCTGGCTTGTCCCTTCAAGAATCTCGCCGGTCTCTTTGTCGACTTCAAGGTTCTTGACGTACTTGGCTGCGCCGTAGGTGGTAGCCTTGCTGTATTTCTGGGGATCGGCCACAAGCTCTAGCGCTTTCTTTACCACCTCGTCTCGTTCTGCTTTGGCCTTGTCGGCATACTTCTTGGCCCAGAACACCACTTGCTTCTCATACACGGTCTTGGTTGCTTTCTTGCCGTTGACCATGGTGACTTGGATCTCCCGCGCAATCCTCCGCGTTTTGATTTTGAATTCGCTGTTCGTGTCGACGGGAGTGCCATCCAACTGCACATAGCCCTCGTCATCTAGGATGTACTCCTTGAACGCATGGGTACCGCCGCGAACCGAAAAACTGAACACATATCCATTTCTGTTTTTGCCGTCTGTTAGGTAGTAGATATTGTCACCGGTGATCATGCCCATGTCGGCCACCACGACGACTCGTCCGGTTCCATAGTTCTTGCGAACCTCGCCGATGACGGAGCGGAAGGTCTCCTTGTCGAGCTTATTACCAGGAAACAGCTCATAGTGGAGTGGAATACCATCTTGGTCCATGGCCAGTCCCATTTGGACGATGGGGTTCTGACGACGTTCCTTGGAACGCCCGAATTTCCGCAGTTCATCGGCTCGATCGACTTCGAAGTAGAAGTTCGTGACATCGTAATAAATGATCTTGGTGTTACGCCCGTATTGCTCGGCGATCTGTTCGTGCAGGTATTGCTGAAGATCTTTAGCGAGCTCCGCGTAATGGGAAAGAGCCCGGTATACATCAGCCAGCGAAAAATGAAATCGTTCGAAATAGCGGTCCTTGTCCTCGAACGCCTTCTTCTTGGATCCTGGTGCGAGCAACCGGGAGACAACGAGTAACAGCATGATCGAGTTGGTATTAAACTCGAACCTCTTGTTCCGAGCCCGGTTATTGAAAAAGCGGTGCAGACCAAGTTCATGGTAGATGCTCACAATGGCAGCATAGCCAAGGTTCTTCCGGTTGTCCGTCCCCTGGTCGAGCCGTTCCTCCATGTTGAAGGAGAGCGTCAGCTTCTTGTTCGTGCTTTCTTCTTCGGTCATGCGGCGCGCGACCTCTTGGAAGTGTGCGATAGGGTCGTCGTACTCACTCTCAAGTTCATCTAAGTAGCCTAAGGATTGGATTGTGGCCGTTTTTGGCATACCTGTTTCTTTGTCTCGGTAGTTTCGGACGATGGAAAGATAGGTTCTGCCGGTTTTCCTTCGCGAAACCTTGAGATTCATGGATCAGGGCTCCCTTCGCCAGGTTGAGTACTGTTACATCCATTATACTACCTTTATACTACCTTCACTTATATTTCGCTCCAGAAAAACGAGGGAGAACCGAAGACAAAAAGCATAGGCAGCCTCTTATGTAGAGAGGCATTCCAGAGTTTCGATCTCCAGCTATATGTCAAAGACACGGGCTGCCCGGATGCATTACGAATATCATAAAATATGCGGACGCGCCATTTATAATGCGCAATCCAACGGCCCGATCAGGATTGCTTTTCATAAATGGAGCAAAAAAGTCATTGACAAATGGCTCACAGGCGAGTAGAATTAAACAAAAGTGTAGTTAGGTTGTGGTGTCCATGTTAGCAGCGACCAATACTCAGATCCATCGGGTCAACGAATACTTTACCTTTAGCAGCCGGGGCTATTATTATTATAGCGCTGGCTATTCGCAATTCCATAAAGTATTCGAGCATGGAGGTGCAGACCTCCGGTCGAAAGGATCCGAATAACTGCTTACGGGCATCTTGTATATCAAGGTTTTTCAGGAGACTTTTCGCAAAGTCTCCTTTTTTGTTGCCAAAAATCGAACGGCTTCGCTAGACGTCCGCTCCAAGACTCTAGTTGAAGAACATTTTTGGGAGCGTGTGGCCAGGGATATCCCAGATACGGGGATTTCTCGGTTCCGGTTTGGCGTTACGATGCCGTCGTTGAAGTGCACTAGTAGGCCTCCATATGTTCAGAGCTCCGCAAAGACGGTTTATGTTCCATAGATCGACATTACGAAAAAGGAGTTGGGTATTCATGACACACGAACGCGTTATCCAGATGAACACAAGTCAAGGTTCATACGATATCCACATCGCCCCAAATGCCTTGGAACGCAGCAAAGAATACTTTGATCAACTGGGTTCAACCATTGTCATCAGTGACGAGCATGTTTACCCATTGTACGGCCATCTCCTTAAGTCACCCCACCGGTTCGTGATTCCACCCGGCGAAGAATCCAAGACGATGGATACCGTTATGGAGATCGTGAATCATATGTTGAGCTGTGGACTTGGCCGCGATACAACCATTATTGCACTGGGTGGAGGTGTTGTGGGGGATGTGGCGGGATTTGTTGCCTCCATATACATGCGCGGTGTTCCTTACATCCAAATACCAACAACATTGGTGGCCCAGGTTGACAGCAGCGTCGGCGGCAAGACGGCGGTTAACACCGGCGTAGGCAAGAACACCGTGGGGACATTCTGGCAGCCCCAAAAGGTGATTATCGACCCCACAACGCTGCGATCCCTGCCGAGACGCGATGTAGTAAGCGGCGTAGCGGAAGTGGTTAAGTACGGAGTCATCTATGACGCCGGGTTTTTTCAGTACCTAGATACGCACATGGAGGATATCTTGAGTGCGGATATTGATGTCCTCTGCGAAGTCATCGAACGTTGTTGCATGATTAAGGCCGAGGTCGTGGACCAAGATGAAAAGGAACACGGCATCCGGAAGATCCTCAACTTCGGTCATACAGTGGGCCACGCCCTGGAAAGCCTCACCCATTACCAGGAGTATACCCACGGTGAAGCGGTCTTGGTTGGCATGATCTTGGAGACACGACTGGCCAGAGTGTTAGGTTTGATTGATGAACGATGCTCTCAGGAAGTCCATTCAGTGCTGAGACGACTGGGCATTGATGAGTCCATCGCACGGCATTCGACAGCAGCACTCATTGAGCATATGACCCATGACAAGAAGAATAGAAACGAACAGATCTCGTTCATTTTGCCCATGGGAGTTGGAGATGTGGAAGAATTCATGTTTGACCCCGAAGAATTGTGGGGGTACTGGAACGAAGTGGCTGGCGTTGGGGCGCACAAGGTCATAAAACACCCGGCGTTGGTCAATCGACCCATGCGTCGGCGATCCACCGGTTGATGGCGAGACGGTCAGATGTACTGTTCCGTGGGCTTTGCCAGGCGCGTCCCTCATGGGAGGAAGGCGCGCTGGCCAAGTTCGGGTTCTACGTGTCCACTCCAAGACCCTCGTGGAAGGGCGGTTTTGAGAGCGTCTAGCCACGAAAATCCTAGTAGGGTTGCTCGGGGTTAACTCAATATCCGGATAGTCCAGGCGCTGGACCAGCGCGTGTTTGACTCCAAAACCGCGAGCACGCAATCTGCAGGGGGATGTTGGCATGTGGTGACTGGCGTTTGGTTGATCGCGTTCGAACAATAGATGCCGATGGCGCGCAGTTCCAGTTTGGCATCGGGTTTAACGAGTTGGAAAGGTTTGACTAGAAGCATGTCTTTACTGCGCCCATGCCCGTGAGAGCGTCCCGCGGATAGTGCAGAATGACAAAAAGTCTTTTTTTTTGACTTCTCATGAAGGAAAAGCAGTCATATTTGTCGTAAAAGAACAATAACCGTGCATTGGAGCACGGGCCGCAACGGCCAGTGCTGTGTTGGTAAAACGTAAGGAGGACGGGTAATGAAGGCCTTAAAGGGTATTTATGCACCCATTTTGACACCTTTTCAGAATCATGATCAAATTCATTGGTCCAGTTTGGAGCGGCATGTCCGCTGGCTGGTTGACTCCGGAATCCACGGTATTTTTGCCTTGGGGAGTACATCGGAAGCTATGTTCATGCCTTTGACCAAGAAGAAGCAGTTGGCTCAGGGAATCCATTCGCTGGTACCGCCGGAAGTGCCAGTGATCTTCCAAACCGGTTGCAACTCATTGGAAGAAACTTTGGTGCTTTCCCAGTACGTACTGGGGTTAGGTGCCAAGACACTGAGCATACTGACGCCGTCGTATTACACGTTGGACGATGACTCTTTGGCAACGTATTACGCGAGGATCAGTCGCGAGTTTCCCAAGGTTCCCCTATGCGTGTACAACTTTGCGTCAAGAACGAACAATGACATCACGCCTGCTCTGCTCAAACGCTTGGCCTCGGAATCGCCAGATATCGCCGCCATCAAAGAATCTACGGAGTCTGTGAAGCGGCTCCAAGAGCATGTGGAGAAGAATAGGGACTTATCGATCCTAGCGGGCACAAACTCTCACATTGTGACAGCGCTTCGTCACGGCTGCTCAGGTGCCGTGGCGACTCTGAGTAATGTCGTTCCGTCTCTACTCGTGGAGTTGTATGAGGCTGGAGTAGCTGGGCAGTGGGACAAAGCATCAGAATGCCAATCTGCCATTGCAGAGGTCCGGAAGCTTTTGAAGTCCTTAGGCCCGGACCTACAGGTATATAAAAAGGCAACGGAGGTCTTTGGGGGCTTTGCCTTTGGGGGTATGTACCCTCCTCACCGAGAGTTGACTGACGACGAGCACGCCCGAATCCGAGAGCTTATCCAACGTTTCCAGGAAAATACGGTGTTTGCTGTAAAGTAAGAACCTGCGACCTTCCGCAGGCCTGCCATGAACATGGGGATTCAACGCCCAACATTGACACTTCAGTAGGAGGAACCGGTTGTTAAAGAACGTTTGTACGCAATCGTGAGTCTCCCATACTCCTATATCCAGCACGAAAGTTAGGCTGGAAACCCGGGGTGAGCAGCTATGTAGTGGACTATGTAGGGGGGTGTCCCACGGGCAGCGAACAGCTTCTGTGTATGCTTTGGGTGTCAAGTCTGTTGTGGGGAGATTGATGACTTTCCCGGAGGGGTGAAGCGCCGTGAAAAACGTTGCTTTGTTAACGGGCGGAGGTGACTCTGCCGGCATCAATGCAGCATTGTGGTCAGCAGTGCGCAGTTGTGTTGAGCGAGGGTGGAAGCCAATAGGTGTTCGGCGTGGTTGGTCAGGAATACTGCAGAATGACTTCGCTCCGCACTTCGAAGTTTCGTATGAAGCGGTGGACCGTCCGGGTACTGTGCTGCAGACTTCGCGCACGAACCCCATCAAGGAGGGACCGGAAGGGTTAGACCATCTTGTGAGCCAGTTGGAAATGCAGCAGATCCACGGACTCATTGTCATAGGTGGCGACGACACATTGAGTGTGGCCGCAGCCCTCAGTCAGAAAGGATACCCTGTTGTGGGGATTCCCCAAACCATCGATAACGACATACCGGGCACTGACTATTGCTTGGGGTTTGCCACGGCATGTCAACAGATCTATCAGGCCATCATGGGCATGCGTCCCAGCAACATCTCTCATCAAAGGGGCATGATTGTTGAGGTCATGGGCAGAGACAGCGGTTGGTTAGCCCTTGAAGCAGCGCGTGCTACCGGCGCTCTTGGACTTCTAATCCCCGAGTGTTTCTGCTCGGTAGCAGCCTTCGCAAGCGCAGTCATGCAGCGGCTTGCGGTCAACGACGATGCCCCACTCATTATCGTCGCTGAAGGGATCAGCAGTACACATTTTTCTCTTAAGCATGATGCCATTGATGCCTTTGGTAATAGTCGCCTTGAAGGTGCAGGTCAGGCCATGGCTCGTTATTTCAATAAAAATTTCGGCCAGGACTTTCGCTGTCAGGTTCTGGGCTTTCTCCAACGCGGTGGGACCTTGAACTACCAAGACGTGTTAGTTGGCAAGTTATTTGGGCGTGAAGCGGTGCGTTGTCTGGAGAACGGGCAAAATGGTTGTCTAGTGGGACTTCAGGCCGGAGCCACAATCATCACCGACTTGCAGGAGATAACTGGAAAGAGGCGTAAAGTACCAAGAGACGTTATGTTACAGGAAGAATCACTCTTGGGACTATCCTGACAAGAAGGTGGATAATCATGGATGAACGGGAAGTTGTTCAGAAACTAGAACGGGAGTACCATCGACTCACCAAAGGACAGCAGCGATTGGCCGCCTACGTATCAGAAAATCCATTTGTATTGGGCATGGTATCGGCACAGGAGTTAGCTGACGCTGTCGGCGTCAGTGAATCTACAGTGTTTCGTTTTGCACAGGCCCTAGGATATTCTGGCTATTTCGAGATGAAGCAGGATCTCCAAAAGGCCATTATGGCGGGCCCAAGATCGTCCGAAAAGCTCCGCGAGACCATAAGCCAGCTAGAAGGCAGAGGTGAGTACCTCAAAGAGTTCATCGAAGGGCATCGACAGGCTCTGGACTTTCTGGAGACGTCGTTATCTTCGGAAGGGCTGGAAAAAGCTGCACGTCGCATTGTCAATGCCGACACGGTGTACCTTTACGGCGAAGGGAGTGCATTAGTGCCGGTAACGGAAGTGGCATTTTGGCTCCGCCGTTTGGGCAAGACGGTATTTCCGATCTCGGAAACGGGGCGGAACTTGTTCGATCAGATCATGCACATCACCAACGGGGATGCAGTAGTAGGTTTTGCCTTCCGCCGCATTAACCAGGAGCTGGAGATTCTGTTCCAAGAGGCCCAGAGCCGAGGCGCTAGTACAATCCTGGTGACCGACCGATCACTTTCTGACATTAACCGTTATTCCGATGAGATCTTGACCATCCGACGGGGAGCGGTAGGTCAGTTTCGTTCCATGGCCATCCCGGTGCTCTTAGGTGACGCTTTGCTCTTGACCGTTGCAAAACTTGATGAGCCTCGCCTGCAGCATCTTCAGGAGCTGGAGGAGCTTCGCACAAAGTATGGCTTCAGCTGAAGACCCAACGAACCCGTTGGCAGCGCGCCCAGCCTTCGATTCGCTGGTGGCATCGTCGTCAATGGATCGATGCACAGGGCGCCCTGCGGGTGTTATGCGCCACAGTCTCATGAACGACACGCAAAGGCTCAACACGGCTAACCCTAAGTGTTGAGTCTTTTTTGCTGCGACCTTTGTTCAGACGGCCAGTCTTTGGCAGCTGGGTCCTATTAGGAACTATTCTGTGATATCCTATAATGGCTCTTAGCTGGGCAGATAAGGAGCACCGGCTTAAATGGCTTAAAATCAATCTTTTTTCAAATTCATGAAGGAAAACCATTCATGTTCGTAGAATCTTTACATTATCCTGAGATGCAGTGGTGTGGTAAGTTTTCTGAACAGCACTTTTAGGTGGGTTCGGCTCTTCGACGTTAATTTCCCAGTAATAAACAAAAGGGATTTTAACATTGATGCAGAATGGATCAACTAAGGCGCTATTTTGCCTAAAAAGAGACCTAGAGGTGTCACAAGTGACCAAAAGCACAACCTCTTTGGAGAAGACCATATTGGATCTGTACGACACCATGAGCAGAACCCAAAGAATCGTTGCACGGCAAATCCTTATGCACCCCATGGAAACACTGACGCTATCGCTGAACGAAATGGCGTCTAAGACATCCACGTCCCGAGCCACTATCCTTCGATTCTGTCAGATGCTTGGTTTGGATGGATTTCACGAATTGAAGCAATTAATCGGGCGCCGAGCACCAGAGGACCGTGGGAACTCTATGCTGCAGTGGTGCGCGTTGGTCGGCCAGCGTTGCGTTACGGAAACCTTTGGTGTGTTGGATGTGGATCAGTTTCAGGAAGTTTGCCAAACGTTAGCGAGCAAGAGACGTCTGGTCTGGTATGGGGCTGGAGAGTCCGGGTTCCTGGCCGAAATCGGGAACCACAAATGCATGCATTTGGGTATTGACTCGCTCTGCTCCAAGGAAGCAAGTCACTTTCTTGGGGTGGCGCCGGCCCTGAACAGCGACCATGCCGCCATTATCATATCCCAATCGGGCGATGGTTCCTATTCACCCGTAGGGTCAACCTATCTTGAGGGTCCGGTGCAGCAGTGTCGACAACGTGGCGTGTTTACCGTTGCCATCACATCCAATCCGCTGTCTTGGTTGGGCAGGCATGCCGACGAAGTTTTGTTTGCTCAGTCTCAGGTGCTTTTGACAAAGGGAAATCCTGTGGTTATCAAGGCTGGCTTCGAAGCTTTGGTATCTACGCTAGCCATCGAAGTCGGGCTTCTCCGGGGAGCCGAACTACAAAGTGAGGTACGTAAACTATGAGAGCTGTGGCATTGGATCTGGATGGAACACTGCTTAACCCCAATCAGACTGTTGACGAAGAGACCAAAGATCTGCTAAAGAAGCTTCACTTGAGCGGCGTAGCCATCGGTATTGCCACTGGACGGGAGTTTTCTGTGGTGCAAGAGGTGCTGGCAAGTAACGAAATGCATCCAAAGTCCGGTTTTCCGCACTTCATTATCTCCGATGAACGCGATGTGCATTTTTTGGAAGGCGGCCTCTATAGTCCATGGCGAGATTGGAATGATGCAGCGTTTTCCTTGGAAATCGCCAGCCTGCAGACAGCCCGTGACGTAGCTGCTGAAGCCTCGTATGAGCTGGAGCACTGGTTTTTGATAAATAACCCGTATCTGCAGACATCCCGGGGCTACGTGGAGATCTTTTTTCGCCATGCAGAAGACGCTAGTCGGTTCTTGCCCTGGTTTGAGGAGCGCCTGGAAGGGCTTCCCCTGGTGGCCGTCCGCAACAATCGGCTGATAGCACTTCGTTCACCCGTGGCGGGGAAAGGTCGTGTCTTGGAGAAAGTGGTCGCAAGGCTGGGTGTGCCCCCACAGGAGCTTCTTGCTGTGGGTGACTCACATAATGATCATGACATGCTTGCACGTAATTTTGCAGCTGCAACAACGAGCAATGCTGATGAGGACATCAAGGCGTTGGTTCGTCACCGAGGAGGGATGGTAGCTTCTGGATCCTATAGTGCTGGTGTGGCAGAACTTCTTAAAAAGAGCTTTTCCGCTGTTGAGGTTGCGAAACAAGGGGGGCGAGGCCTAAGGAACACGCACTGATCGTTGTTGGCTTTGGAGTAAAAAAAAGGAGGAACTACCTTGCGCGAACGACGGATGTTTCATATAGCTAGTATTCTCATGGTCGTTGGAATGGTCTTGACGTTGGGAACGACAGCTTTGGCCGATGCTCCTATGGCGGTGGATCCGAACTTACCAGATAGTTGGTATGGTGAACGGCCCCTCGCCTCTGAACTAGGAATTACCCAGTTCAACGAGTCGCCCATGTTGGCAGAGAGGGTGGAGGCAGGACTTCTGCCGCCTGTGGAGGAACGCCTGCCATTGGATCCACCTACCATTGAACCGCTTTCCCCGGGCAAATACGGAGGCGTGGCCCACGTTTGGTCCAGCGGGCATGACATGGGCGTGGACGATGGTCGCATGCTGGCGGGACTGAGCGGCAACTACCTCATGGGGCGTTCCACCCCTGATGCCGGCGACGTGCTGCCAAACCTAGTTCAGGGTTGGGAGTACAATGATGATGCTACCCAACTGACAATCTTCATGCGTGAAGGTGTGCGCTGGTCCGATGGACACCCTTTCACCACGGACGATATCGTGTTCTACTGGAACCACATTGCCAATAATGAAGATATCAATCCGATACCACCGGCTGAATGGGATCCGGCTATTCTGGAAGTGGAAGCTCTTGATGAGTACACCTTCCGGTTTACCTATGCTTCGCCGCAGCCCTTGGTCCACTTCACATTTCACAAGCATCCAGGCAGAGAGTGGTTGTTCCATCCTGCCCATTTCATGAAGGATTTCCACATCGATTTTCGCGATGAAGAGGAACTCCTTGCCGAAGCTCAAGCGGTGGGCATTGATGCTTGGGACCAATACTACGACTATATGGGATCGAAGAACTACCCTGAGCGGGGTCGCCCAGTATTGGATCCGTACGTTGTTGTGGAGCGCCACATGTCCTACTTGGATTTTGAGCGCAACCCGTACTATCCCTTTGTGGATACCGAAGGAAACCAACTTCCGTATTTGGACGGCGTGCGTCTGAATATCGTGGCTGATCGTGGCATGAAGCGTGTCATGGCGTACGAAGGTGAAGCAGCTATCGCTGGTCCCCACCTTTTTGGCAGTGACATTCCACTGTATATCGCCGGTGAGGAAGCTGGCAACTACACCACGTATATCTGGTTATCCGGCAAAGGTGCCGAGGCTGCTTTGGCACCCAATCAGAACCACCCCGATCCGCAGATTCGCGAAGTGTTGCAGGATGTAAGGTTCCGGCGGGCGCTATCTGTGGCCTTGAACAGAGATGAGATGAACGAACGTCTCTTCTTCGGTATGGCCACACCTATGCAGACCACCGTGCCCGATATGAGTGCCTTTTATCGTCCCGAGTACGCCGAAGCATGGGCTCAGTATGAACCGGCGTTGGCCAATGAACTGTTAGACGAGATGGGGCTTGTGGATCAGAACAACGATGGCTACCGGCAACTGCCCGATGGCAGCCGGTTGCGGTTGGATATCCTGTTCGTTGATTCCCCAGGTACACCCATCCTTGAACTGGCCATCGAGCATTTCCGGGATGTGGGTCTCAATATCGATTTGGACATGGTCTCCCGTGACCTTCTTGTTGAGCGCCGCAGCGCCGGGAACTTTGACATCGGCGAATGGCATCTAGATCGAGTTACTGACATCTACCTTCCCATCGATCCCAGCAAGACCTTGGCACCTACAGGTTTGTCACCTCAGTTCACCCCTTGGCCGCTGTGGCAGAGTTGGGTGGATACGGGCGGCCGTCGCGGGGAAGAACCGCCGGCTGAAATGATGCAGCTGGTGGAATGGGCTCGTACTATCCAGGGTAGCCCCGATCCTGAACTGCGTGCCGAGTATATTCATAAACTGCTCCAGGCTCACTCCGAGAATCTCTGGACCATCGGTACTGTGGGCAACGCGCCCAGTCCGATCATTGTGGCCAATAACTTCCACAATGTACCCAGACACGGAATGCTGATTGATGACGTGGATTGGGGTAGTGTCTACTTCCCAGAACAGTTCTATCTGGATCCACAGTAGACCGAATTCATGGAGCCCAGCCCATGCTGGGCTCCACAATCCCTTTTCGAAGGATGTGGGTTTGTATGACTACGTTCATTATCCGGCGGATTCTTTATTTGATCCCGACAGTGTTCCTCATCTCAGTGATATCCTTTGCGCTCATCAATGCACCGCCTGGTGATATCCTCACAAGTCAGATCGACGAGTTGGAGCAGCAGTTTGGCTCTGCAGCTGAACGGCAGATCGCCAATCTCAGAGAGCGTTACGGGTTGGATCAACCAGTGTACATGCGTTACATTCCTTGGATGCGGGGGATTTTGACTCGCGGCGACTTTGGCATGTCGTTTTCCGGAGCGTACGGCATTGAATATCGTCCTGTGGCGGATATTCTCTGGGAACGGCTCCCTTATACTATTCTCTTAAGTCTCGTCACGCTGGGCTTTACCTATGTGGTGGCCATACCCGTTGCCGTCTTTTCGGCGGTGCGGCAGCGATCCTTTTTTGATTACGTGTTCACGTTCTTGGCATTCATCGGCCGTTCAACCCCCAACTTCCTGCTTGCGTTGGTTCTTATGTTTTTCTTTTACACCCGTTTCGGCTGGAGTTTGGGTGGAATGTTTTCTGTTCAGTACATCGCCGCGCCTTGGAGCTGGGCCCGTTTTCTGAACTTCCTGCAGCATTTGGTGATACCGGTCATTGTCATCGGGACAGCAGGGATGGCCATGGTAGTGCGAGTCCTGCGGGCGACGATGTTGGACGAACTAGGTAAAGACTACGTGGATACTGCTCGAGCCAAGGGCATTTCTGAATGGCGAGTTATTTGGACGCATCCCACCAAAGTGGCTATTCTGCCTATCGTAAGTACGATCGGTTGGATGCTGCCAATGGTCTTTTCTGGTTCTGTGATTACCGCCATCGTACTCAACCTTCCGACCATCGGTCTTGTCCTCTATCGGGCCCTGCGTGCCCAGGACATGTATCTTGCAGGCAGCTGCGTTCTCATATTCAGTGTCTTGACGGTAATTGGCACGCTGATTTCTGATATCCTGCTGGCCAAAATCGACCCTCGCATCCGTTATGATTGATCCAAGAGGATGTTTGATTCCCAGCTAAGGAGGTTTATGTGTGAGTACATCAGTGGAACACGTCGAGGAACCAAGGCAAGAGATGGTATCCAAGACGCAGTGGCAGTTGATCTGGAGACAGTTCATTAAGCATCGTTTGGCCCTACTTGGTTTGGTGATTTTGGCTTTCTTTTATGTCGTTGGTGTGTTCTTGCCGGAATTCTTCGCTCCTCACGGCCCTAATGAGCGATTTGATAGTTATTTGCCACCCCAGCGGATCCGTTTTGTGGATAGCGACGGCAATTTCAGCCTGCGCCCATTTGTCTATGGTTGGGAGCGCAAAATGGACATGCAAACCTGGCAGACTACGTATGTTCCTGATGAGTCCAAGGTTTTTCCGATCCAGTTCTTCGTGCAGGGCAGTCCTTACAGGCTTTGGGGACAGTTCGGCGGTTCGTTGCGCCTTTTTGGCGTGGAGGGAGGAACTTTGTGCCTTTGGGGCACGGATCACCTTGGACGAGACGTGTTGAGCCGCACCATCTATGCTATGCGGATCTCGTTGACCATTGGCCTTGTGGGTGTCACCATCAGCCTAATCTTAGGGCTTGCTATCGGAGGAATTTCCGGTCTTTTAGGTGGTGTTGTGGATAACATAATCCAAAGGCTGATTGAGGTCATGATGTCCATTCCTACGATTCCGCTTTGGATGGCCTTGGCTGCTGCGGTTCCGCGCGATTGGCGTCCGCTGCAGGTGTATTTTGCCATTACCGTGATATTATCTCTTGTTGGGTGGACCGGCCTTGCACGCGTCGTTCGCAGTAAGTTCATGTCTCTGCGGGAGATGGATTTTGTCTCCGCTGCCAAGGGCTACAATACGCCGCAGTCAGTCATCATCACACAGCATCTAATACCCAACTTTATCAGCTACGTGTTCGTTAGTCTGACTTTGGCTATTCCTGACATGATTTTGGCGGAAACTGCGCTGAGCTTCTTGGGGCTGGGGTTGCGGCCGCCCGTGATTAGCTTGGGCGTACTGCTAAGCCGAGCTCAGGATCTGCAGACGATATCCATGCATCCCTGGCTGCTGCTGCCTGGACTTATGGTCGTCATCATTGTACTTGCGTTTAACTTCGTTGGTGACGGATTGAGAGACGCAGCGGATCCCTACCAGTTGTCTTGATGCAGGATTCGTTCTTAGGAAGGGGACATCCCATGCTTAAACAGGATCAACTCGTGAATGTTGAAGACCTGCAGGTGTTTTTCCATACAGACGATGGCATTGTCAGGGCCGTTGATGGTGTGAGCTTTGATATCAAGAAGCAGGAAACCCTTGGAGTTCTAGGCGAGAGCGGTTGTGGGAAGAGCATTACGGCTCGAGCACTACTCAACCTGATCCCGCGTCCTCGGGGGCGTATCCATAACGGAAAGATCTTCTTGCATCAAGAACAGGGGCAGCCCTTAGACATATTGTCGTTGAATCCATTCGGAAAGCAGATGGGCCGAGTTCGCGGCCGCGAGATATCCATTGTGTTTCAAGAACCCATGACCTCACTGAACCCAGTGTATACCATCGGTCAGCAGATTATGGAGGCTGTTCGGCTGCACCACGGTCTCTCGAAAAAGGCCGCTCGCGACAGAGCAGCGGAAATGCTATCATTGGTGGGGATATCTTCGCCTGCAGAATCCGTGGACAAATATCCCCATGAGTTCAGTGGTGGCATGCGCCAGCGGGCCATGATTGCCATCGCGTTGTCCTGCAGCCCCAAACTGCTTATAGCCGATGAGCCAACGACGGCGCTTGATGTGACCATTGAGAGCCAAATCCTTGAACTGATGCAGGAGCTTCAGGACACGATGAACATGTCCATCATGTTCATTACCCATGATCTTGGCGTCATCGGCGAGATCGCGGACAGGGTTATCGTGATGTATGCAGGGAAGATCGTTGAGCGCGGCACCTGTCGGGAGATCTTCTACGAACCGAAGCATCCCTATACACAGAAGCTGCTGGAATCTCGTCCGAAGGTCGGGAAGGAAGGGGAACTAAGTTCTATTCGAGGCAGCGTCCCAAGCCCATTCAGTCTTCCCAAGGGATGTTATTTTGCGCCCAGCTGCGATCATGCCCATGATCGCTGTCACCAGGATCCTGAAGAAATTAGGATCTCCGAAGGGCACTGGGCAAAGTGTTGGCTCTATGACGAAGGAGGGGACAATATTGCCGCAGCAGAGTAGCCATGATGACGTTATTCTGAAGGTACAGGGCCTCAAAAAGTACTTTCCCCGCAGGAGGGGACTCTTAAAGAAGATTGTGGGTTACGTCAAGGCCGTGGACGATGTGAACTTCTTCCTTAAGGCCGGTGAGACTTTGAGCTTGGTGGGTGAGAGCGGATGTGGCAAGACCACCACGGGCCGCTGTATTCCTCGTTTGATTGAGCCCACCTCGGGGTCCATTGAGTACCGGCTCAACAACGAATGGGTGAACGTAGCCCAGGCCAATCCGGATACGCTGGCTTCCATTCGGCGTGAAGTTCAGATTGTTTTTCAGGATCCCTTTTCGTCACTGAACCCCCGCATGACTGTGGGCGAGATTGTTGGCGAACCGCTCAAGGTCAACCGCATCTGCGGTCGCGAGGAAAGAGTGGAACGGGTTCGTGATCTACTGCGACGTGTCAATCTCAGTACCGATATGATCAATCGCTATCCCCATGAGTTCTCTGGAGGTCAACGACAGCGAATCTCTGTTGCACGCTCGTTGGCATTGGACACAAAGGTGCTCATCTGCGATGAGGCGGTATCCGCTTTGGATGTTTCTGTGCAAGCACAGGTTATCAATATGCTGAAACGTCTGCAACGAGAGATGCAGCTAAGTTACCTTTTCATAGCCCATGACTTAAATGTTGTGGAGCACATCAGCCATCGGGTGGCTGTGATGTACTTGGGCAAGATCGTCGAAATGAGCGCAACCAAGGCCCTTTATCACAAGCCCTATCATCCTTATACTGAGGCCCTGTTGTCAGCCATTCCCACCGGTGACCCCGAAGTCAAGAAGACGAGGATCTTTTTGCGCGGTGGGGTACCTGATGTGGCCAATCCACCGACGGGATGCAATTTCCACACGCGGTGTCAATACGCTGAGGACTATTGCGCCCGCTCAATACCGCAGCTAAAGGAAATTCCTGAGGAACCAGGGCGTTATGTGGCCTGTCACCGCGCTCACGAGTTGAGCCTGGCTGGCTACGATGACCTGCAGCGGCTGGCAAGACAGCGCTGATGTCGTTAGCGTTCGTACGTTTCAATGCTGGCAGGGCAGCAGCTTAGGCCGGTAGATTCAAAACAAAGAGACAGGTTGTAAGAAGATGATTGACATTCCCCGCTGATGGAGATAGAATAAGAAAAACTGCGGGGTGTTAGTGATGCGTGCCAAAATGGAAAAATATCTGCAACAGGGCAAGACATATTTTTCCTTTTTTAGCTGGGGCTATTATTATAGCGCTGGCTTTTCGGCATACATCAAAAATAGCGGGCTAGGGGCCGATGGCCCCCTGCCAAAAGCATCCATTTAGCAAAATAAGAACCATGCACACCACGGGATTGACGGAGACTTTTGGCGAAAAGTCTCTTTTTTGTTTCTCAAAAACGAGGAGGTTATGGTATGGTCATTATCATGAAGCCCGGTGTACCGCAGGAGGAAGTCGATCGTCTGCAAGAGCGCATGGAAGGTCAAGGACTTAAAGTTCATCTTTCCCAAGGTCTGAATTATTGTCTTCTAGGTTTGGTGGGCGATACGAACCGCATTGACATCAGCCAGCTGGAAGCCAACGAGCACGTGGATCGGGTCATGAGGGTGCAGCATGCCTTTAAGTTGGCCAGTCGGCACTTCCATCCCCAAGCCACAGTGGTCCACGTGGGGGGCGTTCCCATTGGGGCCGGGCACACGGCCTTTATTGCAGGTCCCTGTGCCGTGGAGAGCGAAGAGCAGATCATGGAGATCGCCCACGCGGTGAAGGATCACGCGCACATTCTGCGGGGCGGCACGTTCAAACCTCGAACGTCACCGTACAGCTTTCAAGGTTTAGCCGAAAAGGGGCTGCAGTATCTGCGTCAGGCGGGTCAGGCTGTGGGCATGCCTGTGGTTACGGAGGTCATGGCCACAGAGGATGTGGAATTGGTGGCCGAATATGCGGACATGCTGCAGATCGGCGCCCGCAATATGCAGAACTTCAACCTTCTACGCTTGGTGGGCAAACAGAAGAAGCCTGTTCTACTCAAACGGGGCATGGCGGCCACCATCGAAGACCTGCTGATGTCAGCTGAGTACATCATGTCCGAGGGTAACCCCAATGTTATTCTCTGCGAGCGGGGCATTCGGACCTTCGAGACGTATACCCGCAACACCCTGGACATTAGTGCCGTTCCTTCCCTGAAAGAACTCAGTCACCTGCCAGTGATCATCGATCCCAGCCATGCCGCTGGCAAATGGAGTTTGGTGGCGCCGTTATCCAAAGCAGCCATGGCCGTCGGTGCCGATGGCATCATCGTGGAAGTCCATCATCACCCGGAACAAGCCATGTCCGATGGAGCCCAATCACTGAAGCCAACGAAATACCACAAACTCATCAATGAACTGCGCCAGATCACGGCATTGACGCAGAGCTTCAAAAACGGCCACTAAATCCGAAAGAGGGTGTCCTGGATGTTAAGTACCAGTAAGGCAGAAACCATTCGCGGAACGGTTCGTGTTCCGGGAGATAAGTCCATCAGTCACCGCGCTGTCATGTTCAGCAGCATTGCCAAGGGAACCAGCGAAATTCGCGGCTTTTTGGAGGCCGAGGATTGCTTAAGCACCATGGCATGTTTTCAGGCCATGGGTGTGGAGATGGAACGCAGCAGCGATCTGATTAAGGTCCATGGCCGCGGCCTGCGAGGCCTCAAAGAACCGGGCAATGTGCTGAATGCGGGTAATTCCGGAACCACCATGCGCCTGATCTCCGGCATTTTGGCCGGGCAGAACTTCCTCAGCATCCTCACCGGAGACGATTCGCTGCGGAGTCGCCCTATGCAGCGGATCGCAGATCCCCTGCGCCGCATGGGTGCGTCCATCGACGGCCGCGGCGGCGGTTCCTATGCTCCGCTGGTGATTCGCGGCGGTGAACTGCAGGGCATCCGTTACCAGCTGCCTGTGGCCAGCGCTCAGGTGAAGTCTGCGGTCCTATTGGCAGGGCTGTATGCCGATGGGGATACAGTGGTTGTGGGGGATGACGGGTCCCGCGATCACACGGAAAACATGCTGGAGGCATTCGGTGCCGAGGTGGGCCGCGGCGAGGCCGGTATTTATGCCAAGGCTAGCGAGCTTCATGGCCAAAGCATCGAAGTACCCGGGGACATCTCTTCCGCCGCCTTTTTCCTAGCAGCGGCCGCAGCGTCTCCCGGCAGTGAAGTGACAGTGGCGGGAGTGGGCCTCAATCCGACCCGCATCGGCATTTTGGATGTTCTCAAGAGCATGGGAGCCGAGGTAACTGCTGCCAATGTGCGTAATAGCGGTGGTGAACCCATCGGCGACATCACGGTTCGGGGCACACAGCTGCGCGGTGTCACGGTCAATGGATCGCTCATTCCGCGGTTAATTGACGAAATCCCTGTCATTGCAGTCATTGCATCCCAGGCCGAGGGCACCACCGTGATCGGTGATGCCGAGGAACTGAAGGTCAAAGAATCCAATCGCATTACCGCCATGGTCACGGAACTGCAGAAGTTAGGTTTGGATATCACCGAACGCCCCGATGGCATGGAAATCCAGGGCCGCAGTCCACTGCAAGGCGGTCTCGTAGA
>PWMW01000023.1 GCA_003559095.1 Clostridiales bacterium
ACGGCTGCGGTCAGAGTCGTGGTGTCTGCACCCTGCTGCAGGAAACGGTGGAACCCTTCGAGGAAATGGAAAAATCCTTTGGCACCAGAGTCCACCACATTGGCCTTCTGCAGAACTCGCAGTTTATTCGGAGTATCCTCCAGCGAAGCCACAACGGTCTCCAGTGATTTGGCCAGCAGATCCTCGAAGTCCTTGGCTCGATCAAGAAGGCCATTCAGGGAGTCCGCCCAGTCGTGCATCACCGTCAAGATTGTACCTTCTGTGGGATTTGCCACCGCCTCGTACGCATAGGGAACAGCTCGCTTGGCGGCATTCACAAAATCTTGAACAGAGATATGGTTAACGTCCCCTAGGCCAAGATTCATACCGCGGACGAACTGTGCGAAAATAATGCCGGAATTCCCCCGAGCTCCTACCAACGCTGCGTCGGAAATGGAGTCCATGGTTTGTTTGGCCGACGGGGAGACCGCCGCTTCATCCACAATGGCACGCATGGTGAAGACCAGGTTACTGCCGGTATCGCCATCGGCAATGGGAAACACATTGATTTTGTTCAGAGTGTCCCGCTGCCGCATCACTTCGTTGGCCCCGGACACAAAGGCATAGTACAAGACCTTTCCGTCAAGTTGTTTCATCTGTCAGTCATCCTCTCCCAGCCAGCATTGATTGCCTCCCACAGCCGCATCGGCGACGGGGACGTACCAGCCTTTTAAGTTGAGAACCATTTCTATTAACAGTATATAATTGTATGCAATCATTCGTCAAGGGTTTTGCGTTCCTCGGACAAACAATTCGACCAAATTCCAAAGAACGACCAGTCAGAGGAAGCTTGGAAGACAGCGGCGAATCATGACAAATGGAGCACGTGGTTTCTTGGTCGACAGCCAGCCCGCTGTGACTGTGGCTGCTGCACCAGAGACCTGCTTGCTGTCCAGCTAGCTGCCCGCTGAGTCGAAAGGAGTTGGAAACTATGGCCTTCCTAATCACTGCGGGAATACTCCTGGTTTTTCTTGTATGTGTTGGTTGTTCGCGCCCGGCGTCCGCTCACGAGCCCGCCGCGGAGATTCAATTGGTGGCTGTGCAGACCGCGCTGCGGCTGGAAGACTATTGGACGCAGGAAGCATTCGCGGCGCGCCTGGCCAGTATCATGGACGACGTTCACGGGCAAATCACGGACGGCATCCCAACTTTGGTGGTCTTCCCGGAAGACATCGGCCTCTCTTTGGTACTGCAGGGGATGGAGAATCAGCTTCAACGTGTCAGCTCAATGGCCGACGGCATCCAAAAGGTCACCAAGGCCCATCTGGTGCCTGCCTTTTGGCAGCGATTCCGCTCCCGATTGTCATGGGTGCCAGCCCTCTTCCTTCACCGCCATAGGCTCATCGCCAACGCCTATTTTTCCACGTTCTCGCAGCTGGCTAAGGGACACGGCGTCTACATCTTGGCCGGCTCAGCCATTCTGCCGCCCTATGCCATCAACGGCGGCGAAGTGCATTGGCAGCGGCCCCTGAAAGCGGCCGTACACAACTCGGCGTACCTCTTTGGACCAGACGGATCGGTCATCGGGCGTCAGGACAAGGTTCATCTTATCGATCTAGAACAAGCAGCGGCTCTGGACTTGACTCCCGGCCGCCTGGACGATCTGCAGGTTTTTGAAACGCATTTGGGTCGTTTGGGAACGGCAATCTGTCTCGATGCCTTCCAAGACGATGTGGTCACCACCCTAGACCACCGGGGGGCTCAGATCCTGCTCCAGCCATCAGCTAACCCCGGACCATGGGACCGAATCCAACAGGAGGACTGGCTCAACAGCAGCCATCGTCAGGTCTGCCAGCGGGGTTTGTTCACCTATGGCGTAAATCCCATGCTCCATGGATCTCTGTGGGATGTTTCTTTTTTTGGACAAAGCAGCATTGTGGGTAGTTCGGCCGTACCCACCACCGCCGGCGGTTACTCCGACACGCCGCCGGTCTCAGGGTTTATCCGCACAGCAGCCAGTGACCGCCAGCCAGAGATTCTTGTGGCTCGCCTACCCCATCCAGATGTACTCTGCCGACAGGCATAGCCCGAACGAATACTGGCACCGGCCGCTGCCGTTACTGGTTTTCGGCCTTCATGGCCTTGTATTCCCGGCGGAGCCCGTCCCGGAGGGGTACTCCGGATCGAATGGCGGCTTCATACTCTCGCAGCCACAAGTCGGGCAAATGGTGTTCGCGGAGAATGCTCAACAGTATGTACACCGCAACCTCGTCGTTATACGCCGCATTATGCTTCAAATAGAAGGCAATGCCGCGATCGTATTCTTTCATTGCCAAGCAGATCCGCAGGGCCAGCTCAGCGAGATGCTCTGTCTGATGGCGGGGTTCGGCCTTTCGGGTCCGTGCGCGCGGCGTAGGCCGATCCTTGAAGACCTCTACAACCGTCCGCAGGCCTTCTTCTCGCAGTGGGTTCGTAGTGAGTTCAGCGACAAGTTGGCGGATCAGACGCCCGCCGAAGGGCCTGGCGTTGCGCAGAAGTGTTTCCACGGCCTGACGGATCCAGCGGTGATCGGCGGCGGCAGCACGCTGGGCGCGGATCACGTCCCTGAAAAAGGAGTCTTTGGGAATACCGATGGACTCAAAGGGTTCTTGGGAGCTAAACAGGATGACCTCCTCGGCATAACACATCAGCTCGAACAGCTCATCCAACAGGCGGCTGACCTCGACACGAGCTTCCGGGTCCGCCATGAGGCTCATGAGCTCACGGTGAAACCGCTTAACGTGAAAACGCCATTTTGGCCGCTCAGACTTGTGGATAAATGAGTTAGGCGCAAAATAGTATTGCTGCAGAGCATCACTGACAAACTGCTCAACTTCAGAAGCCAGATACTCAACATCTGGCAGTTCGACCGGCTTCGGCCTTTTGCTGGCGGCCAGGTACTCCTGAGGGTCTTGAATCAGGTGATCCAGGTTCTTCTCTTCAATAATCTTCTTGGGAATGCGCCGATATAGCTCTACGGTAATGAGGCGCAGATCATCAGCAGAGCGCCCCTGCAACGCATCCCGCAGCTCGGGTATCTTCAAAACAACGTCCCTCCACTTCGCCAAGGCTCTTAGCTCCCGGTTCCCGCGTTGTTGATGTTAGCAGGTGGCCCGGACACTCATCTCCCAGGCCCCAATTGATCGTCATGGCATGTTAGGCATGCTACGGCTGCATGGCGCCAAAAAGGACCAGCCAAGCCAAGATGGATTTGGCAACCAAGCTCAACACAATGTAGGTCCGTTCACCATAGACATAATCGCTCCACTTACCGACCCGCTTGTATTGCAGGATCATATTGATGGGAAACGTGTTGAAAGCCACAAAGTACGTGCCGACAATAGCCCAGACAAACCACGGCACCATATCGAAATTGCCCGTACCGAACATATAGATAACAATGGCAATCCAGGGTGCGGCCCCAGCAATGGAGCCCCAGATGAACGGACCCCAGTTGACTTTTTGTTTGGTTTTACCGGAGTTCAACTGCTCCATCACCAATCCAAAAAGATTCATGGACGCATTAACGATAAATATGAGGATCAAGGATGCAATATCATAGATCCCGAAAAGTGTGGCAATGAGGACAATCATGATGGATGAGCTCAATGCATACTCGTACCAGCGAAATCGGTTGATCCCCTTGGCTAAGTCTGCGTTGTAGATGGAATTGAGCCGTGGCGGGAGCGAAATCAATGCATGGGCCAAAGCGGAGAGCAGTAAAAACAACGCTACGAACACGCCAAATGGCAGTTCAAACAGGTCCCTGGACGTAACTTCCAACGATTGGGTCTGTTGGTTAAAGGTCAGATAGAATTGAGTAATGGTCGGCGCAAACTCGCCAATGGTCTGGATGACCCGGGTAGCCAACACCAGCATCAACAAGCCCTGTGCCAAATGCAGTGCACCCATAATAACGTTGAATCGCCGCAAACCACTGCTTGTGGCTCTGTTTATTGTGTTTGCTTGTTTCATTCCATTTGCTCCTCTCGGCCCGCTCTTAGTGGATGGTCATCTATACATGTTGTTACAGGGCTTCACCTTGTTACAAGGCTTCACCGCAGCTGCCATCTGCAGCCTTCCTAAAGCAGTTCCTGCACAATATCGGTCAAGGTCTCCTCACCGCCGACGTTACCCGGGAAGATGACAAAGGGAAGCTGAGGAAACTTGCTCTCCTCGCCTGTGAGCCAAACAGGAATTCCCGGTCGAATTTGCCCCATCACCAGCGCCCGGCGGACCTGCAGGGCTTTGGTACCCACATCGCTGGAGGTCACTCCGCCCTTGGCAATAATGAAGCCCGGACGCGCAGACAACTGTGCCACAATGCTCATGACAGCATCAGAAATGGCCTGCGAGACCCGCAGCTGCTCGTCTTCATCGTACGTGTCCGGATCATAACGCTCCCGCCGGGTACAGACCACAGCACTCTGCCCAACAGCTATGTGTTCTTCCACTTCCTTCACAACCCGCTGCACCTCCCGCTGCAGGCCACCCTCTTCGGTCACCCGATGTTGGTCGAACTCAAGGAACTGCAGAGGTAGTCCACTGGTCCGCAGATGCTCATACTGCTGCGTGGTCTTATTGACATGGGAGCCGATGATCACAAGCCCACCCCGTCTGCTAGCGCTTTCCCGCAGGTGCTCACGGGTCAACAACGGCTTGGGCTGGATACCACCAAGAACCCTCGTTACCGCAGCTGCGCTGCGGAACATGAACTCCTTACCCTGCTCCATAGCCTGAAGCAGGGCCAGAACGAACACTTTGATGTCCACATACTCCACGGCATTGACGATCACCTTGTTAAAATCCTGCACCTGCTGCAGCTGCTCAGCGATGGCTTCCACCCGCAGAGCTCGCAGATCATCCAAGGAAATATAGGTGCAGTGTTCTCGGGTGTAGCGACCTTGGGTTTTTTCTTCCACATAATCACCAATGTGGGAACTGGCATAGCCGAAACTTTTGTCCTTGGCAAACTCCGTTGCGCCAGCCGGAACCAACTGGTCACCGTCCTTGACATAGTGAATATTGTCCATGGTTAACCGGCCACCCTCTTGGAAGAAAGGCACGATGATCTCCCCGGC
>PWMW01000353.1 GCA_003559095.1 Clostridiales bacterium
CCAATGAGACCGACCCCGCCGCCGGCAGGATACAAGATAACATCTGGAAGGTCCCAGTGGAATGCTTCGGCGATTTCCAGGCCCATCGTCTTCTTGCCCTCAATGCGATAGGGTTCTTTCAAGGTGGAGGCATCGTACCATCCGTGCGTTTCAATACCTTTGGCGATGATTTTGCCCGCATCGGAGATAAGGCCGTTGACCAGGTATGTATCGGCTCCATAGGCCCTGCATTCCGCCTTGTTGATATCGGGAGCATCTGCGGGCATCACAACAGTCAATTTGATCCCGGCACGAGAGCAGTAGGCCGCCCAAGCCCCACCGGCATTACCCGCTGTGGGCATGGCAATGTGACGGATCCCCAATTCCTTGGCCATGGAAACACCGAGGGCAGCGCCCCGAGCCTTGAAGGTACCTGTGGGGTTGGTGCCTTCATCCTTTATGTACAGCTGATCAATTCCCAGAGCAGCTCCCATTCGGGGTACAGCCAGAAGTGGCGTGCCGCCTTCGCCCAGACTGACGACATTATCTGCGCAGCTCACGGGCAGCAAAGAGCCATATCTCCACAGGGAGCGATCGCTGCAGTGCTGCAGAGCTTCTCTGGCCAACTGGCTGGCCAACGCATCTAGATCATAGCGAACCAACAGCGGTCCGCCACAGTGACAGAGATGCTGTTCTTGGGCATGGGCGTATGAGCTGCTGCAGGCAGCGCATTCAAGATGTGTCACGTAGCTCATGGCAAGCATCCTTTCGGCCCAAAATAGTGAAGACATGCGGCACCAAGAGACCTAGTCGGTGGGCACCGCAGATCACGCCATGTACCATGTGCCGGCCCTTAGCAATCACCGGGAAACGGCTCGTTCGCACTGGCCGGGACCGGGGTTTGGTTGGCCATCCGTATTCTGAAAAGGCATTATCAGTCTTCGGCGCAGTCCATCCACCGCAGCCAATCACTGATGGTACTTCGATTCGGTAAGCGGACGCCTCGAGTCCAACGGACAAGATAGAGCTCACTCATCAGCTGGGGCAGCGTGGCGTCGGGCCGCTGCAAAAGACCGGGGATATCGTCCAAGGTGACACCCAACATCCCTACGTCCCGCCGCAACTGCTGCACATCGTCTGCCACAACGCTGAGATACGTTCGGTATGTTCCGGGGACTGGGTCCAACCGCAACTGCTTACGAATCCCAGTATCCCAGGGCACAAAGGTATCCGGGTGCAGGGCAAACAAGAGCTTAGATGCCGCTGTAAGCCTTACACCAAAGGGCCTGAGCTGCTCGCAAAGGGCAAACAACGTATGATCCATGGCTGAGCCGTCTATGCTACCTAAGTCAGGCAGAGCTGGCCACGACTTGGTGGCACGGGGAACGTCCGCCGGTAGGGCCTCCAGGGCACTCACTAAGGAACCGTGGGATGCTCTAGGCAACCGACATCCCCATGCATTGAGCCACCGCACCAGTGCATAGCGGTGCTGGCGATTCGCAAGGGAAAGACGCCGGTCGGTCTGTTCTCGGAACGCCTGCAGCGATGCGCTGTAGGTTGTCATGCTGCTGTAAAGATAACTGGCTATGGCAAGTTCGGAGAGCAAACCAACACCTCCCATGGGTATCCCGACGTTCGCCATTCCGGGTGCTTCGGCCACCGGCATTGGTTGGCGACTTCTCTGCGGCCAAGCCCCTTAGGACGAGAACCGTGCACATGTCGTCACTCCCATGCAATGCCAGTGAACTTCTTGAACCCCTCCATGCTCCGCTGGATGGAGAGGATCTCATCCAGCTGTGTGTGATCCTGTTCTAAGAGAATGTATTCCAAATGTGGAGCGTCCTGAGCAGCGTTAATGATGTCTTGGATGGGTAGACTGCCACTGCCGATTTCCACGAAACACCGAGGATGTTTGGTGGCGTCGAACACGTCCATATTGATCGTCGCATCCGGGTTGATGAGGCCGTCATACATGGACAACGGCTGCGGTGCTTCCTTGGGAAAATCTTTCTGGTGAAGGAGCACTAATCGCTGGTTGTGCTCCTGGATCAACGCAACTGGATCCACGCCACCGCGAGCGACCCAATAGGTGTCCAACTCCAAGAACACCAACTCTGGGTCGGTGTATTCCATGATCCACTGGAACACCGTCTTGCTATCAAAGATCTGGAACTCCTGATAATGGTTGTGGTAATAAAACCGCATGCCCCGCTGTCGGCAGCGCTCGCCAATGGCGTTAAAAACGCTGCAGCGCTCCTTTACGTAGTCCAGATTGTTGTACGGATAGAACTCGATGTCGCAGCCGATCTGTTCATTACCAAGTTCTTGATGATAGTCCAGCACGTCATCGATACTGTTGATGTCCAAGGGATTGATGTGACTGCCGACGATCTGCAGTCCCAATCGCTCCAAGTGTTCTTTCATGGCCGATGCTGGTACACCGAACCCAACACCGGGGTCCTTGCGGGCGTTGTGGTTCGCCGCCTCAACATACCGATACCCTGCATCTGCCACCTTAGCCAATGTGCCATAGGGGTCTTTGTGCAGCGATTGCCGCACTGAATACAGTTGAATACCTGGTTTTAACACTCCGCTCACTCCTTGTTCTACCGCCCTGCCCGTTCGCTGCCGTAGAACAGAACATATTGGGCTCAGCAGACCTTCACCAGCAGCTGCTGCGTCTGGCCAAGACAGCACCAGCCAGCTGCTCCCAACCCAACAAACTCCCAACCCAACAACACCGGATCACCACAGGCTCTCCGCGGGGTCAACGGGAAAAAGATACCCCCGCCTCATTGGCCAGCTCAGCCACGACCCCTTGGGATTCCGCCCGATCGAAGGTGATCAGCGCCTTCCACAGAGCCCAGCCCCGGGCTCGATCCCACGTATCCTGGTCCACATCCACCGCATTCATAAACTGCTGCCGACTGGTCTTGTCAAAGTGGGTCCAGGCCATGACCAGATCACAGGCAGGATCACCCACACCCATACTGCCAAAGTCGATGACACCTATGAGTCGTCCCTGTTCAACTAGGAGATTTCCCGGAGCTACATCTCCGTGGACCCAGACGGGGTCCCGTGACCATCGGGAGGCTAGGGCCCGGTCCCATAGTTCGCCGCAGAGCTTCGGATCCACGCGCAGACCAAGATCCAGCAGTGCCTGCCGCGTTTCTTGATCATAGACCTCGAGGTTACCACCACGATGGAAGTTGTGAGTTCCTGCTGTGGGCCCAGAGGCCGCAGGGATCTGCCACAACTGGTGGAGAAACTTTGCCAGTTCCGATGCCAGACGTTCCAGACCATCCGAAGACGCCAGAGCTATGTCACCGGGAAGCCATCGGTTCACCGACCAAGCCAGGGGATAGCGGGCATTGGCACGTCCGATGGCCACAGGTACTGTCACCGGTACCGAAAGATGCTCTGCTAGGAATGGCAGCCAAGCAGCCTCCTTCTGCACCTGCGCCTCGTAACGTTTGTGGCTGGGCAGACGCACCGATAACTGTGTTCCCAGACGAAAGGTACGATTGTCATGGCCTCCAGGCAAAACGGCGGTAACAGGCAAATCGGCCCACTGCGGAAACTGCTCTTGGAGCAATTGCTTAACCAACGCGGCGGTTATCTTCATGGGGCATCCTCCCGGCATGGCTTTGTTCTTAGCATTCAACGATCCCCGAAGAATCCCTTCTTGATTCACTACACAGAGACCACGCTTCATGCAGAGCTGCCTTACGCTTTCCCACCCCCGCCATGTGCTGTCCTTCGCGATTTCCTTTCGGTTCAGGCGGGCTGCCGCACAATCGCAAGAGGATGGACGTCAATCACCAGCAAAGGCCACTTCGCAAGCCTCTGCAAGATGCAGACCCGTCGCCCGGTGCGTTCTCCGTTCGTACCAGGACTCGCCCTCGAGTCGACGCCACGTTATCCTACTTGGACGAGTAAGGCTCCTTGTCCACTAACACGCTGACATCCGAAGGTTGTTCGTTGCCCGAGGGAGCGTCATCTGCTTCCAACAAACTCCCCACCTTGCACCGTTGCGAGAAAGCTTCTTTGGGTGCCATTGAAAGAGCTAGCACAAGATAATGGCGGTCAAGTGCCGGTTATTTTCTGCAAATCAGGTGTCCCTTGGCATCGGATTAAGGATTACCACCCCTTGTTGTTTGACGAACTGGCGTGCCATTTCCCGAAACTCCGGTTCAGTATGGAGCAGATCGGTGGCGTCAGCTTCTTCTTGGACAGCTTAGCCGTCATGACGAACAACAAACGATCACCCAACGCCGAGCCGTCCAATGTGTATGGTGGGGTTACCAGCATACTGAACAAGAGCAAGAATGAGCTCTGGTACCTGGGTCCCGAGAAGATTGAATATCTCGTGAGGTTGGTCGGATCAGAGCAGCTCATCTTTGGTCTGGATTTCCCGTACAACGGTATCAAAGAAACCCCAGAAAGCATTGAAGTTATCAGTGCGCTGAACATTTCAACTCAAGACAAAGCCAACCTCCTTGGGGGAAATCTCGAACGCATCATTAACGAATAGTGAAGGAACCGTGGATACAGAAAACCGCCACTGGGTAACACCCCGGTGGCGGTTTCACTATTTGCCCTGCGACTATGGTGCCGTCGCCGTACGATATGCATGTTCTGCAGAATGGTCAAAGTGCTAGCAGACCTGTTTCATAGAGCAACTCGCGTGGTTTGCGACCGAGCGCGAAACGCCGTTTATTAGGCGTTTCTCCGAGGAGGCACGGAAGTGTTGGGCGTTGAAATACGTCTGTGAAACAGACATCCATGTCAGTGACCTGACACCATGAACTATGAAAATGGGCTCGACGAACCCTGTTATGCGGTCGGCGGCAAGAGGTCGTAAGGCCTTGGTGCCTAGAGCCCGAGAAACAGACTGACCCCAGTAATCTGGTGCAGCGTGAATTGGTGCCCTCCCTCTTAAGGGAGGAGCCCGTGAGGCAGTGTATTTAAGAAGAGATTGCTGCACCGGCCGCACATTCTTCGACCGCAGAAGGAGAGTATTTGTGTGGACGTATTGTACAAGAAGTGCTGCGGATTGGATGTTCACAAGAAATCAGTCACAGCGTGCTTGTTGACGGGTCG
>PWMW01000349.1 GCA_003559095.1 Clostridiales bacterium
ACGAAATCCAGCTCAAAGCCACAACCAAAGGTTTTAGCGACGCCCTCCGCCTTTTCCCGAATGCGGCCTTCCATCTGGCTGCGCACGGCTTTGTCCAATGTGCGGATGGTACCTTTCAGAACAGCCTTTTTGGGTATAATATTGAAGGCCGTCCCAGCTTCCACTGCACAAATGGATACCACCGCGCTGTCCAACGTGTTTACCTGTCGGCTCACGATCTCCTGTACGGCCGTGATGAAAAAGCCTGCCGCAACGATGGGATCCCGGGTTCTGTGGGGATAGGCCCCATGACCACCATCGGCGGTAAAGGTAACGGTGAACATATCTGCAGAAGCCATAACGGGTCCCCGCAGTACGGCCACCTGGCCTACATTGGCCAGAGGCGATCCGTGCAGCCCCATGACATAGTCCGCAGGTGGATCGTCTAGAACACCTGCCGCGATCATGCGCTGCGCTCCGTAGAGAGTTTCTTCCGCCGGCTGGAACAAAAAGCGCACTTCGCCGCGGAGTTGATCCTTCATGGCCGCCAAAACCTTCGCTGCACCCAAGAGAACTGCCGTATGTCCATCATGGCCGCAGGCATGCATGACTCCCGGCACCTGCGACGCATAAGGAACACCCGTCTCTTCGGTCATGGGCAGGGCATCCATATCGGCGCGCAGGACAATGACCGGGCCCGGCCCTCTGCCGCCATGCAAAATACCCAAAGCGCCCGTATCGGCCTGCAGTGGCCGCAGGGCTATACCCGCAGCCGCTAACTCCCGCTCTACCAGCTTGGTGGTCTCGAACTCCGCAAAGCCCAACTCCGGATGGCTGTGAATTTGGTGACGCCATTGGATCATGGCCTCTGCATAACGTTCCACCTGTTCGCGTATATTCATTGCTTCGCCTCCAACTGCAATCCGTGATCATTAAGATAGCCTGTGCATTACCCAACAAGGTTGTCAAATCTGCATATGGGGGTCGGTGACGTCCCGCAGCCAATCCCCCAGTAGATTTACGGACAATACGGTCAAGAAGATGGCCAACCCAGGGAACGTCGCCAGCCACCAAGCATTGTTCAGATAGTGCCGCCCGTTAGCCAGCATCACACCCCACGTGGCCACGTCCTGCACGCCCAAGCCCAGAAACGACAGCGCCGACTCGAGGAGAATTACACTGGCGACACGCAGTGTTGCCAAAACGATGACGGAGTTAATCACATTAGGAGCAATATGGCGAAAGACAATCCGGCCATTGCTGAGCCCGATGGCATGAGCCGCTTCCACGAACTCCCGGTTCTTTAGGGCAATCACTTCGCCTCGTACCAAGCGAGCGTAGTAGATCCAATTCGTCACCACCAACACAATCACAATATTGACAAAACCCGGCCCCAAAACCGATAAAAGAATGAGTGCAAGCAGAATAAAGGGCATAGACATCTGGATGTCCACCAGGCGCATCACGCCGTTTTCCAAAGCTCCGCCAAAATAGCCAGACAAGAGCCCCAAGACCGAACCGATACCGCCCGATACCACCACGGCAAAAAGGGCAATCAACAACGATACACGGCTGCCATAGATAAGCTGGCTCAGCATATCTCGGCCCAGGTTATCCGTTCCCAGCGGATGCGCCATGCTGCCGCCGTCGAGCCAGGCGGGCGGACGCAAACGCACCATCAGATCCTGCCGCATGGGCTCATGCGGTGCCATCCACGGTGAAAACACCGCTGCCAAGATGAGCAGCACCAGAAAACCAATGCTGAATCCGGCGGTTATGTTCATTCGTCGCAAAAGCTTCCCCATACACTTCACCCTTATCCCGCAGTCTAGTCTACCGGCCAACGGCGCGGTCGTGCCGCCAGCAGCGTTCAATCCATAATGGCAATTAAGAAGGCGTTTTTCTCGGTTTCCTGTCCAGGTCGGTCAAACTCAATCGAAGCGAATTTTCGGGTTGAGGACGCCGTACCCAATATCGGTCAATAGATTGATGAAGATGATGATAGCGGCAAAGACCACAACGGAAGAACGAATTACGGGAAAGTCGCGATTATACACAGCCTGGACCACGAACCGTCCCATGCCGGGCCAGGAAAAGATCGTTTCGGTCAAAACAGCTCCGCCGAGCATCAAGCCGATCTGCATGCCGAACACGGTCAGTGCCGGAATGGCGGCATTGCGCAGAGCATGCTTCATAATGACGACCGTGCTGCTCAGTCCCTTGGCCGTGGCTGTACGTACATAGTCCTGATTCAATACATCCAGCATGCTCGAACGGATCAGACGCATAATGGGAGCCGTGGCAAACAAGCCCATGGTAATACCGGGCAGGACAAGATGCTGCCACGTTCCCCGCCCCGAAGGGGGCAGCAGGTTCCAACGCACAGAAAAAAGCATGATCAGCATCAGGCCTGACCAATACACGGGCATGGAAATCCCGAACAGCGCAATAATCCGGCTCAAATGGTCCAACCAAGAATTGCGCTTCACCGCCGCATAAATGCCAATGGGAACCCCCACGAAGGCGGCCAGCACAATGGCCACACCTGTCAACTGCAGGGTGGCGGGAATCCGCTGCAGGGTAAGGGGCAAGGCAGGCACGCCGTGACGAAACGACGTGCCCAAATCACCTTGAACCACCTGCCGGAGGAAGAATCCATATTGAACCAGCAAAGGCCGATCCAATCCCAGGGCCGCCCGCAGCACCGCTTGGTCCTCATAGGTCGCTTCGGGAGGTACCAAAAGGTGCACGGGATCACCGATGAGATAGACAATAAAAAACACAAAGGCGAGAACGGCAAAGAGCACAAAAATGCTCTGCCACAGCCTACGCAAAACATATGCCTTCACGGGTCAATCCTCTCCTCCAGACCAGTTCTTTGCCGTCTTATTCGTTCAACGTAGCGTAGTACATCCAGAGGCGTTCATCGGCCCGCGGATCCCAGTTCAGACGATCGGCAAGTCCGTAGATGTCCTCCTGCTGGTGCAGATACACCCATGGTGCCTCTTCTTTCAGCAGCCGATGCAGTTCTGCATAGATAGCCATGCGGGCATCGGGATCCACCGTGGTGGCACCAGCGAGAATCAGACTATCCACTTCTTCGTTGCTGAAGTAACTAAGCGGGTTGCCGCTGCGCAGCAGCGGACCAAAGGTTCCTTCGGCGTCCACGGTAGCTCCACCCCAGCCAAGCAAGTAAAGATCAGACATTTCGCGAGCGTTAATTCGGCCTACGTAAACGCCCCATTCCAGGATCTCATAGTTCACGGTCAAGCCGATATTCCGCAGCATGCCCACAATGGCTTCGCCCACTTCCCGGTCCATGGCATAACGGCCATCGGGAATGACAATGTTGATCTCAAAGCCATCAGGATAGCCTGCTTCGGCCATAAGTTCCTGGGCCTTGTCCGGATCATAGGGGAAAGGCTCCACAGTGGGATCAAATCCAAAGTGGTAGTTGCTGAGGCCGCCAGGAGCTAACAGAGTCCCCAAACCATCCAGAATCGCTTCAATGATGATCTCTCTGTTCAAAGCATAGTTGAGGGCCTGCCGAACCAGTTTGTTCTGCCAAGGACCTTCGTTCTCGGTGTTGATTCCCAGGAAGATCACGCGCACACTGGGCACAGTGGCGACACCGGCACCAGCGATGTTATCTACGGTGGCCATTTGGTGCGGCGGTACGTTGACGATCACATCCACGTTACCCGTGGAAAGCTCCGCAATGCGCGTACTGGATTCGGGAATGGGCCGGAAAATGATGCGTTCAACGGCAGCCGGTCCCCGCCAGTGGTCCTCGTTGCGCTCCAGAACGATGCGTTCGTCACGGACCCACTCCACAAACGTATAAGGTCCGGTTCCCAAAGGATTGCTGGCGAGATAGGTACGGTCATGGGCTTCCATGTGATGTTTGGCAAAGATCTGGGTCATGGACAAACGGGCCAGCATCAATGGATGTGGTGCTTCCGTGGTAATACGCACGGTCAGGTCGTCGATAACTTCTACTTCTTCGATCAGCACATGATACGGCCGATACTGGGAAGCATTGTCTGTGTCCAAGATGTAATCCAATGTGTACTTGATATCGGCCGCCGTGAACGGCGTACCATCGTGCCAATAGACGCCTTCCCGCAGGTGGAAGATCCATGTGAGGTCATCCGGAGTTTCCCAGCTAACGGCTAAGGCAGGTTCGATCACCAAGTTTTCATCACGCCACACCATGGTGTCATAGATATGTTCCAGCACGTTGTTGGTGGATGTGACTGATTCCATGTTCGGGATCATGGTGGTAGCATCCACACCTTGCGCCACAACAATCTGGGACGCCGCAGCAGCAGGTGCCGTCAAAGCAGCTGCCAACAGCAGAACTAACGCCAAAGCAGTGAACCACGTTCGATACGTCTTCATGAAAAAACCCCTCTCCAAAAATATGGTACACCCTATTATATTCAACAAAGACGAAAAACATCCTTCTTTTTCGTGCTTTCGACGAAAAGCAGTGTTTAGGATGGCAATAATTGGCGGTTTAGCAGACCTCGGCACCCAGCAAACTGTTCCCACTGAGACGGCAAATGACGGCATGCCACGTCGAAGAAGCCCTTGCTGACAAGGACTTTGCTTTCAGTCTTCTCCAGCGGAGCTGCGAATCAAGTCTCGGGGCAACTTCCGCCGCTGTCACAATAAGCAAGCATCGTTTTGCACACCTGTCGACGGAAAACACCTTCTTGTTGCCGAACCCAGATAATGCCGCTCTTCGTGGGCACAACGAGATTGAGAGCGAAAACCTCTGAAACGCTTTCATAGAAGGTCTTTCCAGGCTTTTTTGCTGGCCATCACTGTACAACTCTGCAAACCATCCATATATTCCCAGCATTCTTTAGTTCGTTGAGCTGGCCTTTTAGGTTTCGCCGGAGAAAACTTTTTCAATTAATGAGGGCGGCGGGATTCCCGCCGCCCTTTGTCATTCTGTTTTCCACTTCTCAGCACTGATCGAAAGAACCTTCCCTTTTTCGCCTCAGTCCTTGGCCAAGCCTACCTTCAAGGTTTTGATCTCGAAGGGCATGACCAACAGCGAACAGCCATCATCTTCAACCGCAACTGGCGATTGC
>PWMW01000248.1 GCA_003559095.1 Clostridiales bacterium
CCAACAAACCGGCTGCCTGCTTCTTCATTGTCTTGATGTCCGCCTAACGGGCTAGTTGCCAAAAAGCTGGCTTTGCATGCGCTGCATACGTCCCTGACGACCCTGGAACAGCTGGCGCTCTACGGTGGCCTGGACCGCTACTGCTTCCTCGGGACATTCGCCCGTCGTTTCCATGGTCCGGGTTTGTGTCCGGGTCTGTACAGGTTCTTGGCTATGTGGACCCTGCTGCGCCCATGCACCCCCGGCCAGTAAAGCCAACATCAATACTCCCACAACAGCTCCGCCAATGACTCGTTTTTTCATCGCTAATCCCTCCTTGGCTAAAGCATACCAAGGAACTCTGAAGATAACTTGTGGACATTCAAAAGATAATCTAAAGATTTGCCTGCGGTCACCGCGAGGCCGGTACATCCATCTGCTGACGGATGCGGTGCATCAGATCCGGGATATCCTGGGGCGAGACACCAGCAACCACATCATCGCCCACGATCACCATGGGTCCGCTGGCGCACTGCTGGCAGCAGAAGGCGCCGCGCAGACGAACATTGTCTGTAAGGCCTGCCTGCGAAACCTGGTCTGTCAAGGCCTTCAGAACCTGCATCGAACCCTTGAGATAACAGGACGTACCTACGCAGACCTGCACATCCACGGGAGCCTGGGGGGCATAACCCATCTCCATAGCGGAGCCAGCGATCCGCCGCCGGGATCCGTAGTGTGTGTGCAGCAGGGCATGGGCAGCATCACTGCCGGGCTTTTCCAGCCAGCGTTGGTAAACATCCTTAACCATGGGATTTTGAGCGCTCTGATGCAGCTGGAGAGCTTTGTCTTCGCGGTGCAGCGCACTGGTGCGCTTAGCCACCGCCTGGGCCCGCTGCTGGGATATGGGCTGCCCAGCCCCACCCACGCAGCCGCCAGGACAGGCCATGACTTCTAGAACATCGATTTGCTCTTCACCGGCCTTGATCTTCTCCAATAGATCTCTGGCTTCAGCCAGACCATGGGCCACGGCCAAACGGAGCACAGTATCACCCAGCTGAACGTCGGTGACTCGCTGTCCTTCGGTGCTGCGGACCACGGCTAGATCCTGGGCTTGGGGTGGTTTGCCCGTTAACTCCATGAAGGCATGGCGGAGAACAGCTTCACTGACACCACCACTGGCACCGAAGATGACACCGGCCCCCGTCACAAATCCGAAGGGCATGTCTAGGGAGGATGGCTCCAGATTGGCAAAGTCCATGCCATCTTCCCGGATCATCTTCGCCAGTTCTTGCGTTGTTAGAACAAGGTCGACATCGGGCCGTCCACCAGGCTGGAACTCATCACGCTGAGCCTCAAACTTCTTGGCCGTACAGGGCATGATGCTGATGACGAACATGTTGTCTGGGGAAAGACCGAGATCTTGACTGAAACGATATTTGGCCAACGAACCGAACATCTGCTGCGGTGAACGACAGCTGCTCAAGTTGGGAAGGAACTCCGGATAGTACTGTTCAACGAACTTGACCCAAGCGGGACAGCACGAAGTGAAGTGCGGCAGGGGCCCTTGCTGCTCAAGACGATCTACCAACTCATGGGTTTCTTCCAGTACCGTGAGATCCGCCGTGAAGCTGGTGTCGAAGACGTAGTCCACGCCCATGAGGCGCAGGGCCGCTGCGATTTGACCCAGGGTAGACTGGCCTGGGGGCAGGTTGAACTCCTCACCCATGGCCACGCGAATAGCAGGTGCAATCTGCACCACGACAGTGGTCTTGGGATCGTGGATGGCCCGCCAAGCTTGTTCGGTCTGGCACTTCACGATTAGGGCACAAGTGGGACAGATGGCAGCGCACTGGCCGCAGTTTACGCACTCCACGTCGCCCAGCTGCTTGTTGAAGGCGGGACTGACTGTGATCTTGGAGCCGCGATGGGCAAAGTCCAAGACACCAATGCCCTGAACTTCCTCACACATCCGGACACAATCGCCACAGAGAATGCACTTATTGGGATCGCGGACGATGGACGGACTGGAGTGATCGAGCGGTGTTCGTTTGTCCCGCTGTCCAAAGCGGATCTGCTGGATGCCAAAGCGCTGGGCCAGTTCCTGCAGTTTGCAGCTGCCGCTGCGGCTGCAGGCTGTGCATTCCCGATCATGGTTGGCCAGCAGCAGCTCCAGCGATATCTTACGCATATGACGCAGTTCAGGCGTGTTGGTCTTGATGACCATACCTGGTTCGGGTGGAGTGTGGCAGGAAGCTAGGGCACCCCGCTTATCTACATCCACCATGCACATGCGGCAGGCGCCGTAGACACTGAGTTCCGAATGGTAGCAAAATGTGGGTAGATCAATGCCGGCGCGGCGAATCACTTCGAGGACATTGGTTTCCTGCTCGTATTGGACCTGTTGGCCGTTGATCGTCATGGTATTCATCTAGGCCACCTCCTCGACGGCGTCAAAGTTGCAGACATCCTTACAGGCGCCGCACTTAATACATTTGTCCTGGTCAATGATGTAGGGCTGGCGGATGGTGCCGCTGATGGCATCCACGGGACAGGCTTTGGCACAGCGGCTGCAGCCCTTGCAGCCTTGTTCATCGATGACGTAACGCCGCAGTCCTTTACAGACTCCCGCCGGGCAGCGCTTATCTACCACATGACTGAGGTACTCCTTGCGGAAATAGTTCATGGTGCTGAGGATCGGATTGGGAGCGGTCTTGCCCAGCCCACACAAGGAGCCAATGCGCACGGCGGCGCCGATCTCCTGCAGATGGTCGAGATCCTCAATGGAACCGCGTCCTTCAACGATCTTCTGCAGAATTTCCAGCATGCGCCGGGTACCTTCGCGGCAGGGAACACATTTGCCGCAGGACTCCATCTGGGTAAAATTCATGAAGAAGCGAGCCACTTCCACAATGCATGTGGAACTATCCATAACCACCAGTCCGCCTGAGCCTACCATGGCCCCCACAGACTGGAGGGAGTCAAAGTCCACGGGCAGGTCTAAGTGGGTCTCGGTAAGACAGCCTCCGGAAGGCCCGCCAATCTGCACAGCTTTGAACTGCTCGCCGCCGCGGATGCCGCCGCCGATATCAAAGACCAGCTGCCGGAGGGTGGTACCCATGGGTACCTCCACCAGTCCGGTGTTTTCGATATCACCGGAGAGGGCGAAGGTCTTAGTACCGGGGCTTGCCTCCGTTCCCAAACTGCAGAACCACTCGTGGCCAAACTGGAGAATATCTGGGATATTGGCCAGTGTCTCCACATTGTTGATGACCGTGGGTTTGCCGAAGAGACCGCTGACCGCCGGGAATGGCGGTTTGGGCTTAGGCATGCCGCGGCGTCCTTCGATGGACGAAATTAAAGCACTTTCTTCGCCGCAGACAAAGGCTCCGGCGCCTTCTTTGATGCGCAGCTGGAAGGAAAAACCTGTTCCAAGTATGTTTTTGCCCAAAAGGCCGAGGGCTTCTGCTTCAGCAATGGCCGCCTCAAGACGGTCAATGGCCAGGGGGTACTCGGCTCTGACATAGATGTAGCCGATGCTGGCGCCAATGGCCAGGCCGGCGATGATCATGCCTTCGAGGAGACGGTGCGGATCCCCTTCCATAACGCTGCGGTCCATGAATGCGCCGGGATCACCTTCGTCGGCGTTGCAGATGATGTACTTTTGATCGGCTTCAACGCCGGCTGCGATGCTCCACTTGCGACCAGCGGGAAAACCACCGCCGCCGCGTCCGCGCAGGTTTGACTGCAGCACTTCACGAACCGTGCCTTCGGGTCCCAGCTGCAGTGCCTTGATCAGGCCCTGGTAGCCGCCGGTGGCCAGATATTCCCGGACCTCATCGGGGGCGATGCGGCCGCAGTTGCGCAGGGTAATTTTTTCCTGCAGCTTATAAAAGGGAATATGGCTTTCCTTGGCAATTCGCTGTTTGGTGGTGGGATTCTCGTAGAGCAGACGCTCCACCACGGTATCATTGAACAGGCTGTCCACAATGGCAGCGGCGTCATCGGTGGTGACGTGGGTATAGAGGATTTCAGCTGGCTGGACGCGCACTAAAGGACCCTTTTCACAGAATCCTTGGCAGCCTGTGCCCACAGCCGCAGTACCGCCGCAGCCGTCTTCGGAATAGATACTGTCCACAACGGTACGCAGATCGCGTTTTTCCAGTTCGGCTTCCAGGGCTGCAGCCACCTGCAGAGCACCGCTGGCCGTGCAGCCGCCCCCAGCACAGATTTCCAGGCGCATCTTATGAGCGGCCCGCTGTTTTTTGCAGCGGGACATGAGATCCTGCAGCTGCTCGATGGTTTTCATCATCATTCGTTGTCACCTCGTTTTTCTAGGGTATCGATAATGACCACGATGGCATCGGGAGTGACTTTGCCATAGACTTCGCCGTTAATCGTTACCACGGGTGCGGCCGCGCAGGCTCCTACACAGGACACTGTTTCCACTGTGAACAAACCATCGTCCGTTGTGGCACGGCCATCGATCAGACGAACCTTTTTGCAGATCGCCTCATATACCGGCATTGAGCCCCGGACATGACAGGCGGTACCGTCACACACTTGAATGACATACTTGCCCTTCGGTTCCAGGGAGAATTGAGCATAAAATGTGGCCACACCGTAAACGGTGGCCGGGGAGATGTTGAGGGCAGTGGCTACATAGGTCAGCAGATCCTCCGGCAAATAGCGATATTCCTCTTGAATTTCCTGCAGCATGGGAATGAGCGTCGATGGCTGCTGCCCAAGGCGGTGCATAATGGCATCGAGCCGCTGGAGAATGTCTAACTGGCGCTGCGGTTCGGTTTGGAGCATACATATCATCCTTTCCACGGATATTTTGACAAAAAAATAACGAAACCATGTGATTTGGTGAATCCTTGGGTTCAGCGGATGCTTTATGAATATCTTCGAAATCACAATATGTTCTTGAACGGCATTTCAGCAGCGGATATGTCTGCAAATACTGCCAAGGCAGAGCGGCATGGCCATTTAGCTAAAATAATCACATAATCTATGGTTATTATCCCCGAAATGCCAAACTTTTTCAAGGGTAAATCAAACTTTTTTTCTGATGGCCCGGAACTTCGCCTGTGCACAAAAA
>PWMW01000257.1 GCA_003559095.1 Clostridiales bacterium
ATCATCAATGGCGGTGATCTGCCGGCTGTAATCACCGCCATTGATGATGTCTTGGCTGGTGAAGACGTAACTCTGGCTCTCCCTGTGACACTACCGTACACTCTGCCGGTTGGATTAACACTTGAAATACCGTATTCCGTTGACTTGGACGAGCTCGTGGTTGGATCCAATGTTGTAACCGTCACAACGGAACGTCATGAGTATTCTGAGGAGGCAGACCTTGTTTGGGGCGATCCTAAAGAAGACATTCACGCTACCGTTGGCATCGTTGACGATAGCGAACTCTTTGGCAAGAAAACCCTGGACACACTGAACGCCTATGATTACTACAAAGGCCAAGTCATACCTTTCGACTACAACAAAGCCTTCGCATTCGCCGACTACGAGGAAGACTGCGGTGAAGAGTTCATCTACGACAACACGGCGGCTGTCATCGGCGACGATGATGAAGTTTTGGATTATGCCGATGCCAAGCTGAAAGTCACGGTTGAATGCGAGAAGTTGGAAGTCAGCAAGACCGCCGAAACTTCATTCATCCGCACCCATGATTGGGATATCGACAAGTCCGTGGATATTGACGAACTCTACCTGACCATTGATGGTCAAGGTGACAGGTTAGTAAAATGGACCGTCGATGTAACGTACGAAGACTTCAAAGACAGTGAGTTTAAGGTCTTTGGAACCATAACGATTGAGAACACGGGTCAGTTGGCAGCCGAAATTCAGAGTATTGAGGACCTGCTATTCGGTGACGAAATTGAACTGGACCTCAATGGTATTACCTTCCCATATATTCTTGAGCCAGGATTAACCTTGGATATCGAATACCACGTCGACCTTGAGTACGCTACAGAAGGCCTGAATGAAGTCACTGTTACCACAGAACGTGCCACGTACTCCGCTAGTGCTGACGTCGAGTTCGGTGAACCCGCTGAGGAAATCAACAAGACCGTTAAGGTAGTCGACACCAACAGTCAGTTTGGTGACCAGACCCTGGGCGAGTTGATTGCACCAAACGGCTATACGTACCACTATGAAGAAGAATTATCCTACGATCTGTTTGCTGCGGATGAGTGCGGCGAGATCACCATTAAGAACACAGCCGTTCTGCTCGGTGATGACTTGGATGGTACAGCCTTTGCACTAGGCTTCGCAGATGCTGAGGTCAGCATCACGGTTTACGTCCAATGCTTCGTCTACGAAACCGCATACGCCAAAGGTGATGGCGCACGGACATTCCAGCCGGACTTCAGAAACTGGGGCTGGACGAACGAGCTTTCGCCAGACACCACAGAAACAATGCCCATGTACGCTGGTGCTGGTCAGAACGATATATCCCGAGGAACTCTTGTTGGACATGCCCACGTCACTTACGAAAACGGCGTCTTTGCCGTGAATGTTGAGCTCCTCCCGGGATTTGATCTCGATGAGTACCACGTTTACGCTGGCACTACGGTGTTCCCGCAACAGACACGAGGCCGACGCACCGTAGATACAGTGGCCCCAGGACAATACTATATCCAAGAAAACCTGTCTGGTGACATCTGGGTCATCGTTCACGGTGTCGTAGGTCTGCCGGATCCAAACTTCGGCAAGTAATCACTTCAAGAAACAACGCATTACCGTCGAATGACTGCCGGTGATGCCGTACAAGCTACTGCAACACCAAACCGAGGACGGCCATAGGCCGTCCTCGGTTTCTGTTCTACTCGACGTCTCCATCACGTAAGGATTCATCGAGTCGTTCGAGCGACTGTTTTCTCGCATCGATCCTATGCCTCAGCCGATCGCCCCAAACCACGGTTAACGCCTCTCTGACTCCCATCATAGATCTTCCAGGACAACCAACACTTCCATCCCCATTCCCCATCCTGACCGTCCCTCCACACCTCCCGTTTCCCCACAAACCACCGCAACCTGCCACCCTACCACGGCGTTCTGTGTTCATTCTCCGGTATCCCGCTACCTCCCCTTGCGCGCAGGCACCCGCCGGATATACATCCGCTCCAGCTCATCCAGATTACTCTCCGCATCGTCCACATTGGCACTTATGAACACATCCGGTGTGTGGCCCAGCTCTACCAAGAAATGCGCTGTCAGTGCCAGCATGGAGTTGAGCGCCGCAATCCCAACAATGCTGGAGAGCGGCCCCATGGGCGATGGCAGGTCTGTGATGGACAGGCAGGCATCCCCGTAGGGGATCTGCGTATCGATGACAAGATCGGCCAGCTCATACAGCTTCCGGCCGCTGGCCGCCCGGGAAGATACCTTCTGCGAATGCGGCAGCGACGTGATAGCCACCACCGTACAGCCTTTGTCCTTGGCCAGTTGCGCAGCTTCCACCGGTACAGAGTTGCGGCCCGAGTTGGACGCCACCACAACCACATCACCGGGTTTCAACTCCCGGTCCTTCAGCAGCACCTCGGCATAACCCGGCAGCCGTTCAAAGTATGTGCTCTTCAGTGGGCTTTCATGCAGCATCAGGCCAGTGTCCAGCACAGGATCGATCTTGATCAATCCCCCAGCCCGGTAAAACGCCTCTTCCGCCAGCATATGGGAGTGACCCGTACCCACGATGTGGATCACACCATCGTTAGCCAAAGCCGACGCAGCGGCTCGGGCCGCATCTTCCACTGCAGAATTTTCCAAAAGCACCTTCCGCAGGGTAGTTTCCATGTTCGCAAAGTATTGCTGAACCAGCGGATGTGGCTGGTGTGGATTAATGCTGCTCATCAGCGGTAACCTCCTCAATGCTGCGGCGCAGTACAGACACAAAGTTACTGTCCAAAACACCGCCGTGATCGTTCCACGCCAACAGGGCGGCCCCCACTGCTCCTGAGGAGCGGGGTGCACTGATCTCTGCCGCAGGATAGAATACCCGGATCCCTTCAGCAAAGGCCTTCCGCAGATAGTGGGAGTGAAAGACACCGCCGCTGTACCACAACTGCTGTGAATCAATGACCTTTAGCACCTGGCAGGCCAAGGAGGCCAGCTGTTGCGCCGCTAGATCCAGGATCGCCTGCCCCTCCCCATCGCCTTCATTGGCAGCCGTATCCACCAATGCCGCCAGGGATGCGATCTCCTGCCGAGGTAGAATCGGCTGGTAGACCCAGGGCCAAACATCATTTGGGTCCTGCCAGTTCATGGATTCCGCCACACGACCGGGCAGCCCATACAGCTTCTCTTGACGCTCCCAGCGCTGCAGCAGACAGCGAATGGCCTGGAGACCGATCCAATAGGCGCTGCCTTCATCGCCTAAGATATGCCCCCAACCGCCGAAGCGCTTCATGTTCAGATGCTCGTCCACCGCCGCCGCGATCGAACCTGTCCCGGCCACCAGAACAGCCCCGGGCTGAAGTAAGCTGGCTCCGGCCCACGCCGTCAGCACATCCGACGATAGCGTCACCTTGCCATAATGCTGCAGGAATGCCAGATGGGGACTCGCAGCCGAGAAATCTTCATCCGCTGCCCCCACGTGGACTCCCAGCACAGCCACTTCTTCCGGCAGGTCTCGGAGTCCCTGCTCCACCGCATCCTTGACGGCAGCTTCCGCTAACGGCACACCAACACTGAGCGGATTGGACGGGCCCGCCTGACCTTGCGCCACGATTCGGCCCGTGTCATCCAAGATCACACACTGCGTACTGGTACCACCGCAGTCGATACCCAAGACAACTCCCTTGATAACTGTCATCACAAGCTGCCACCTGCCAGTTCCGTTTCGTAGAGGCGGCGTACCGTGGGACCGATGGTTTCCACATCCGGATTGGCCCAGGCCACAAGTGCTAGGGCATCTTCCAGACGGCCTTCTTCAAGGGCCTGGACAACACGGCCCCAATGCTGTAGATCATGGAGCCACGGCCGAATGTCCCGCAGCAGGGCCTCGTTACCGCAGAAGGCCGCTAAGTGCCCGGCCGCTTCCTGTACCCGATGGGCGCAGGCCAGCCTGGCACCAGGAGCCAGCTCTGCCAAGGGTTGCTCTGGACTGGGCCGCAGGGGCGAGAGCTGGCATACGTCGCCCAACACCTGTAGGTCCATGGCCGCGGGCAGACCCGCCGCCTGCTGCAGGGCATACAGCCAGGCAGCAGCCGGCTTGTAGTTCAGCGCGTCCCAGAGATAGTCGGCCATGGTAGCCAAGGCCAGCTTGCTGGCCTCAGGCAGGGGCATGGGGTTGGCTAAAAATCCGGCCGTATTCCCCGCCAGTTCACCGCTGCGTCCACAGTACGACCCAATATGCAGATTCCGATACATAGCACAATCGTTCACGGGATAGTTATCCCAATAGACCGGACTGCGCTGCAGCCGTTCCTGGACAAAATGGACATCACCGATGTCAATGGTCTGCGAGCAGATGGCCGGGCCTGTCCAAAGAATGCGGATATCCGGATGCAGACCGGCACCCAGCTGGGGCAAGTAACCCGGGTCCACATTTGCCTCCATGTCCTGGCAGTATTCTGTAGGACAGATATACAGCACCGGATCTTCCCCGTGGCGCTGCAGATGATCCCACAAGAGATGGGCCAGATGGATATGGGACTGGGCCACAGAGGAGAATTGCTGCCGATCCGATGCATACACCATCGTTTCGGGAATATCATCGAGCAGCAGGGCGAACTGCTGCACACCCATGTCCATGACCGACTGCACCTTATCCAGTACCAACTGGCAGTCCGCTGCATTGGAGAACTCCAAGGTCAGACCGGGCCCGATCCCGTAGATCCACGTAATTCCTCGTTTTTCTGCTTCCGCCACCAACTCCCGCAGCCGCGCCCCTTCCGCTTCGGGATAGGGCTCCCGCCATTTTTCGCGATGGTAGAAATCGTCTTTCGGTGCGTAGAAGTAGGTGTTGAACCGATAGCGTTCCAAAAATGCCAGCATCCCGAGGCGCTCTTGGTGCGTCCAGGGTGTACCATAGAATCCTTCCACAATCCCGCGCACGGGAAAGTCCGGACAGCCGTATTCCCACCCCGTACGGATCTGCTCCCGGTGGCAGAAGTTGCCAGCCAAGGCCACCACGCCGTACTTAAGGCCGGCCCGATCCCCGGCCAAGATCCGGATACGGA
>PWMW01000007.1 GCA_003559095.1 Clostridiales bacterium
CGACGCTCTTCCGATCTGAATCATGCCGGAGATATCTATCCAAGTGTGACCTGGCTCTTCTTCCCCATTGAGGGCTCGCTCTTGAACGCCGTAGCCCACATCATAGGTGCCGCTGGCGAAGGCGGCGTTCACCGGGAACAGCAGCTTCAAGATCCTGTGCTGCTCCCGCCAATCCACAGTCACATGTACATCGACTCGCTCCGTATGGGCGTAGACAAAAAACATCTGCCGCAGTGTCGACGATGAATAACAGCTCTCCACTACCACCGCCGTGCGTACCGGTCCTTCTTCCTTGCAGTGAATGCCAGTCAACTGGAACTGCCCAACCACTTCATGGTACTGCAAAATTCCATGGCTCCATGTGTCTGATGGGTCAGCCATCACCACGGGGTGAGCGGCCAGTCCGTGGAAGACTTGGTGCTCCAGGGACTTGTCCAGCCAACGAGCGATGGCCCCCGTCGTGCGGTCAAATGTCAGATGCCAGCGGGATGTCTCCAAGGTCAGGTCCTCCGGAGAATACGGGCGGTCTGGCAGGCATACCGCTGCCGTCTCGCTGCTTCCCGGGGTGTCTGTTCGAGCTCTGCGGGCGTCAGCTTCTGCTCCCAAACCGTACACAGCCCATCCCCAAGCCGGAAGATCAACCACAAAGCAACGGCGCTCTCGTCCCTGCGTCAAAGTCTGAGAGTGAATCTCCTGCCATGGCACCTCGACACCCATGGCATCCACCGTGGGCACGTTATGGCCGTATGCACTCGTTTCCCATTCGACAACAGCTCGCAGGGGCCAGCTGTGGGCATTGAACACCAAAATGCTTTTGCTGTGAGCGGGGATACAGCTCTTCAAGGCGCCGCTTATGCTCTGCAGTGACCGATGCAGGTGGCGCTGGGCCGAAGCCCGGGCTTCACCCAACATATGTTCGGAATCGTCGTAGGCACCGGGGATACTGGTACCAGCCAAGATATCGTGGAACTGTGTGAAAAGCAGCTGCTGCCAGGCGTGACGCAAGTCACCGCAGGATATTCCTGTAATCCAAAGAGCCGTGATTCCCCAGAGCTCTGCATTCTGCAGCATACGCTCGGTCTGGCGATTGGTTCGCTTGATCTGGGAATGGGCAGCATAGCAGCCGCTGGCTTGATGTTGGAGATCTTCATGCACAGCGGGAATATCGCTGTGGTCACCGAGATACGCAGCAAAAAAGGTATCGATACGGCTGAAGTCCACGCGCTGCGCTGTATCCTTGGCTGCCCGGAGCCGTTGGATACTGAGGATGTTTTCGCGGGTGGGCCCACCTCCATGGTTGCCAACACCATAAAAGCAAAGAATCCGCCGCTGGGGCCTGCGGATCAAGGCTGCACACCGCTGGACATGAGGTGCCAGTTCTTGTCCCCAGCTCAAGTACTCATAGGGAATGCGAAAGGCCAAGACCCGGGAACCGTCGCCGGAGTACCACCAAAAGCAGCGGTTCGGCAGGGCTCGATTGTGTGGTGTCGGGCGCGTGAACACATAGTACTGCAGCCCACTCAGCTGCAGAATCTGCGGCAGGGTGCCGTTATGTCCGAAACTGTCAGCATTAAAGCCCACGGTGGCGGTTCGACCAAAGGCCTGCCGGAAGTACCGCTGACCATAGAGAGCCTGTCTGGCGAAGGATTCGCCGCTGGGAATGTTGCAGTCCGGTTCAACCCACCAACCGCCCAGCAGCTCCCAACGTCCTTCGGTTACACGGGCTTGGATTTCACGGAACATGGCAGGGTCGCTGCGTTCCACCCAGTGATAGAAGCAGGCTGAACTGGCACCGAACACGAAGTCGTCGTCTTCCTGCATTCGATCCAATGCGGAACGAAAGGTTGCTTTGACTTCCTGAAATCCTTCCGGCCAGCGCCAGAGCCACACCGGATCCACATGGGCATGCCCCGCCATGTGGATGTACGTTTCATTCATCGTGGACACCTCGAATCACTGGCGCCGGCTGCGGCTTGGTGCTGGGCACCATTCCTGGTATGGTGGGCCAACCATCAAGCCAAACGATGGCATCCAGCAGCAGCGGCCGTCTGGTGGCCCCGTTGGGCAGCCACGGCTGCTCCACATCGACAGCATGGTACAGCAACCAGTCGGTCCCGGCATCGTCTCGGATCACGGACACATGTCCCGGACCCACAAAACGTTTGCCGTCCTTCTGTTCGCCGTGACCAATCAGCAGCAGCCTGCCGTGGGTCACACTGGAAAAGAAAAGGTCAAATCCCAGTTCGTCCCGATACGGGCCATGCAGGGTCTCAGACCGTCCCACGGACACATGGTAGCTGCTTCGATCCCCTTCACAGCAGGCCCCCAAGGAGCCAAAAAAATAGTAGTATCCATACCGTTCAATGATATATGCTGCTTCAAAGGCCCGACCCACCAGCGGAAAAGGATCACCGGCGACGCTGAGACCATCTGGTGTGAGCTCGACACCAAAAATGCCGTGAAAACTGCCCCAGAACAGGTAGGGTGTGCCGTCATCCACAAAAAGAAAGGGATCGATCGAATTAGCGACGCCGATCTCTGTACTCATGAACAAGGGGCCGTGATCGGTGAAAGGCCCTGTGGGTGAGGCAGCTGTGGCCACACCGATGCCTGGATCTGGGTCTCCCCACACGGAGTACGCGTAATAGAGCAGGTAGTGACCATCACGATAGTGAATGTCCGGGGCCCACAGATACCCTTGCGCCTTCCAGTCGGGCTTGCTGTTGAATACATCACCCACGTACGTCCAGTTCACTAGATCGATGGAGCGGAGGATCGGCATGAGTCGCGAACCACGGCCATCGCCCCAATCATCTTCCGTACCGTAAGCATAGAACCAGCCATCCTCGGCCCGAATGATCGACGGATCGGCAAAGACCGGTTCAAACACTGGATTTTGGTACACGGCTGGGGCAGCCCATGACCCGGCAGCCCACACAAACAATAGCAACAACAATCCTATACCGAGCGTTTTCACCATAGTTCAATCCCTCCCCGATTGCAGTCAGACGGCCAGCGCCGCTGTATCCGTGGGTTTCAGAGCGCTCCAGCCAGGAACTGCTCGAAGCCACTACCTCCGGAATCTGTGTATTGTACCTAAAGTCTATTCAAGCTGCCACAATATGTCAAGCAAACAGTCAAAGAAACCACAGTATCAGAAAAGAACCAAGGGGACATCCCGTTGGTTCTTAAGTGCCTGCATGGGCCCGTTGCTGAGGCAAAGCTCTACACGGAACAGGTAACAATCTCTACACCCCGTCGCGTTAGCTTCTCCAACACTTCGGAATCCGTCTGCTCGCTGGTCACCAAGATATCCACCATGCCCGGTTCCGCAAAGGCCAAGAGACCCCCGCGAGCAAACTTGCTGTGATCCGCAACAATGACTACCTTTGCGGCCGTCTGGATCATTGCCTTTTTGATCTCACAATCGTAAATGTCCGAACTCATAAAACCCCGGTCCAGGGAAAACCCAGACGTTCCCAGGAAGGCAATGTCCGCTGCATATTTGCGGATCTCCGCCTCCGTATTAGGTCCAACCAAACTCATGGACTTCTTGTTCAACTTTCCACCCACCAAGACCACTTGGCTGCCTTCACTGAGATTCAGCGCCTCCGGGATATCGAGACAGTTGGTCACCACTGACAGATCATGTTCCTGCGGAAGATACTGGGCCACACACCATGTGGTGGAACCAGCGTCCAATATGATCGTTTGGGGTGATTTCACGAGTGCGGCGGCGGCCCGGCCAATGGCCAGCTTCTCCTCGTGGAACTGCACCTTACGTTGGTTCACCGCCGGAACGGGATGAACGGCCGTTTCCAGCTCTTTGACCAACACGGCACCGCCATAGTTTTTTTGGACCAGTCCTTCCTGTTCGAGACGACCGAGATCGCGCCGGATCGTTTCTTCCGAGACATCAAAGCGACGGGCTAGATCCCCAACTCGCACAGCCTTTTCCTGGAGGATCAACTCCTTAATGGCTTGCAACCGCTGAATGGCTATCATGGCTGGATCCCTCAGATCTTGTAGGATGGTGGTTCGTGGGTGGTAGTTCCAGTCCGGGCAACAGTCGTCAACATCGGGGGTGAACCCCACAAGCGAACCTTATATTTGTTGTATTCACCGTCAGCCCATGGTTTCCTGCCAAAACGAGACTGGACCTCAAACGGTGTTAAGGTGATCCACAGCCTTGGCGAAAAAGGACGCGCTGCCAAAGCTGCCGGACTTCAATACCAAGAGCTGCGGCTCGTCGGTGAAAGTAATGCATGAAGGTAGTCCCGGCTCGATTTCCTGCCATACCTGAACAGCTGTTATGCCAAGGGCACGGCAGACAGCAGCCGAGGTTTCGCCGCCCGCTATGATGAGTTTGCGCGGTGTCACCCGCTCGTGAATCATCTTCACAATCTGAGCCATAGTATCCGAAACCAGACGATGCAGCTGGGTGTGATGAGGTCCCTGGGCGCGGTCGGCTGCTGTATCCCGGGACGTGAAGATGAGGATATTTCCTTGAGACCCTAAGACAGCTGCGGCTTCGTCCACGATCTGACTCAGCAAGCGCTGGCGCTGCTCAGGGTCACCCAGGCAGCGGGTGGTCAGTTCCAAAGTATGTGTGCCGCTGCGCCGCAGATACTCGATCTGTGCCGTGGTCTGGGGCATGAGACTGCCTGCTGCGATGAGCACGCCATCGGGAGGCAGTTCGTAGAAAAACGCTGGCGGTGACAACCGTGAAGCTGGTGGTGTCAACTGGCCCAGTTCCTCAGCCAGGGCCGAGCTGCCGCAGAGTACAGGGATGGCCGCCGCTGCCTCGGCAATGATCTGGAGATCTTCTTGATCAAGAACGTCGAGAATTACATAGCCGCCAGTCTCCCGTTCCTCGCGAAGTCGCTGCTCCAGAAGGCGGGGCCCCTGAGACACCACTGTGTGATCCACACTGCGAACGGTACGGTCGGTCTGCTGCTGCAGTATGTCTCCTAAATTGGACTGACGCATGGGATGAGCGGGATCGTGGCGAAACTCCG
>PWMW01000020.1 GCA_003559095.1 Clostridiales bacterium
ACGGAATCGACCAATGTGTGGGGGATACCTTGTGTGCCGGCGGCATCATGTACGGCCAACGGGGGATTCCGGCTGTCCTGGGTTTCTGTGAAGACATCAAAGCTGTGGCCCATGAAGACTGCATTATGCTCAACTATGCCAATCCCAATGCTATGATCACTTGGGCATGCAATACCTTCGGGGGAGTTCCGACCATTGGACTGTGCCATGGGGTGCAGCATGGGCACCAGCAAATTGCCGAGGTTTTGGGCCTCAAGCAGGAAGACGTAGACATCATCTGTGCCGGAATCAACCACCAGACGTGGTATGTCCAGGTGCAGCACAATGGTCAAGATATGACCGGGCGGCTGTTGGAAGGCTTTGAGAAACACCCGGAATACAGCAAAACAGAAAAGGTACGCATTGACATGCTCCGCAGGTTCGGCTATTACAGCACAGAATCCAATGGGCACCTCAGTGAGTACGTTCCCTGGTACCGCAAGCGGCCCGATGAAATTTCCCAATGGATCGATTTGGGTGTCTGGATCAACGGTGAGACCGGCGGTTATCTGCGGGTCTGCCGCGAAGGCCGCAACTGGTTCGAAGTAGATTTCCCCAACTGGATGCAGGAGCCGCCTAAGGAGTACAAGGCAGCTGAACGCAGCCAGGAGCACGGATCCTACATCATTGAAGGACTGGAGACGGGGAGAGTTTACCGCGGGCATTTCAATGTTATGAACGATGGTATCATAACCAATCTGCCCAATGACTGCGTTGTGGAGGTTCCCGGCTACGCCGACGGCAACGGCATCAATATTCCCGTTGTGGGCGATCTGCCCCTGGGCTGCGCAGCAGTGTGCAACGCCAGTATTTCTGTGCAGCGGCTGGCTGTGGAAGCTGCTGTCTATGGCGATGACCAACTGCTGCGGCAGGCCATGATGATGGACCCGTTGGTAGGGGCTGTATGCAATCCGCCGGAGATTTGGCAGCTAGTGGATGATATGTTGATTGCCCAGGAACAGTGGCTGCCGCAGTTTGGTGAGGCCATCGCCGAAGCCAAGCAGCGGGCTACCAGTGAACCACGGATCCCCATCAATGACGCCTATCGTGGCGCAGCCCGGCTGAAGGAAAAGACAGTGGCCGAGATGGCAGAAGACCGGGCTGCGGCCAGCAAGAATGCTGGGGCAGCCGATAAGGCTGAGGAGCGGCCGTCGGAAAATTAGCAAGCCTCTTGCACAGACGTGCTCCAAGGCCCATAGTGACGGTTTTCCTCGGAGAAACGCCTTATCTAAAGTGCTTCGCACTCCGTCGTCAACCAAGCATGGCTCTCATGGAAGGTGTGCTAGACAGTGACTGAATGAGTAAATGCGGCTCGCCGGGTTTCGGGTTCAAGGAAGCAATTGGTTCAATGGAACCCAATCTCGGGGGCCGCTTTCACTTTCCATTCACGAATCCAGTAAGCTGACAGGAAGCATGCAAAAAATATAGAAATTATGTGTTAAGAGAAATGGCAGAGTGAACGCATCGGTATCCGGCGATCCGGTGTCGCGTGGTGCTGTGGGGAGGTAACGTTTTGGCTACGAATAATGAACTTTTGTTGGATGTTCAGAACCTAGAGACGCAATTCCGCACGGAAGAGGGAATATTGCGTGCGGTTGATCGCGTCAGCTTTCACTTGAATAAGGGAGAAACCTTGGGGATTGTGGGCGAAAGCGGCTGTGGCAAATCGATTACCGCTAAGTCTTTGATGAATCTAGTACCGCAGCCCAGAGGAAAAATCGTCGGCGGCAAGATCATGTATTATGGCCGCAATGAGCCGATGGATATTTCCTCCTATCACCACAATTCGTCGGAGATGCGTGCAATTCGCGGCAACGAGATTTCTATGATCTTTCAGGAGCCCATGACATCGCTGAACCCGGTTTTTACCGTGGGGAATCAGCTGATGGAAGCGGTCATGCTCCATCAAAAGGTGGGCAAGCGTGAGGCAAGACAGCGAGCTGTTGAGATGTTAGCCAAGGTGGGGATATCTACACCAGAGAAACGAATCGAGCGTTTTCCCCATGAGTTCAGCGGTGGCATGCGGCAGCGGGCGATGATCGCCATGGCGCTGTCGTGTAATCCGCATCTGCTGATTGCTGACGAGCCAACCACAGCCCTTGATGTCACCGTGGAAGCGCAGATTTTGAACTTGATGCAGGATCTGCAGGACGACATGGGTATGGCAATCATCATGATTACGCATGATTTGGGCGTCATAGCGGGTATCGCAACCCGGGTCGTGGTAATGTACGCTGGTTGGGTTGTCGAAATGGCTACCACAGAGGAGATCTTTTATTCACCGAAGCATCCGTACACAAAAGCACTCCTGCAGTCGATACCCAAGATCGGCAGTCGGCAGCGCCTCCTTTCCATACCAGGAACGGTGCCGGATTTGAACAACCTTGAACGTGGTTGGTGCTATTTCGCACCGCGCTGTTCACAGGCGATGGATGTCTGCCGCCAACAGGAGCCGCCTCTATTCGACGATGACGGTGGTCATGTTGTGAAATGTTGGCTTTGGGATAAGGAGTACGCTGATCAGCGGAACGATGATGAACAGCAAGCAGCGGAGCCGTCCACGGCAGCGGACGAACTGACCAAGTAGAAGGGAGGCCGGGAATCTTGAGTGATAAACGCATTCTGGAAGTACGCAATCTTAAAAAGTATTTTCCCATCCAAAAAGGGGTCTTTCGCCGTGTGGTTGGTCACGTGCGTGCGGTGGACGGAATCGATTTTTACATCAAAGAAGGCGAATGCGTGGGATTGGTCGGCGAGAGCGGCTGTGGCAAGACCACGGCCGGACGGTCACTAATTCGGTTGTTGGATCCTACGGAAGGCGAAGTGCTGTTTGCGCCCCATGACAAAACTGTGGACATGGCTGCGTTGGATAAACATGGTTTGAAACAGATGCGCCAAGATATGCAGTATATCTTTCAGGATCCTTTCGCATCCCTGAATCCACGGATGACTGTGGGCCGCATTGTCTCGGAACCCATGAAAATCCAGAGTATCGGCACACACAAAGAGCGGACGCTTCGAGCCGGTGAACTGCTGGAAAAAGTAGGTTTAAGCGCCAGCCAAATGGGTCGTTTTCCCCATGAATTCAGTGGTGGTCAGCGCCAGCGTATTGGGATTGCCCGCAGTCTCAGTCTCAATCCGCGCTTTGTCATTTGTGATGAACCCGTGTCAGCGTTGGACGTGTCGGTTCAGGCTCAGGTGCTGAATTTGTTGAAAGATCTGCAGGACGAATTTGACTTAACCTACATGTTTGTCGCTCATGACCTCAGTGTTGTAGAACATATCAGCGATCGAATTATGGTCATGTATTTGGGCCGAATCGTAGAGATTGCCAGCGCGTCAGAGTTGTATGAAACACCGAAGCATCCCTATACGGAGGCCTTGTTGAAGGCGATTCCCATCGCCGATCCAAAACTGGGCAAGCGCCGGATTGCTCTTGAAGGTTCTGTCCCGGATCCGGCGAACCCGCCAGAAGGCTGCAACTTCAGTACGCGCTGCGCCTATGCCACCGAACTCTGCCGTAAGGACGATCCAACGCTGCAGACGGTGGAAAACAGTGATGAGCGGGTCGCGGCCTGCCACTATGTGAATGAACTGGAGTTGACAGGCTTCACGGTCCGCGAGTAGATGACGCTTCTGGGACACAGCCATGGGGAGGTGAGGCCTGGACCGCAGTATTTGGATGGATGTTATCAAGAAGAAAACACAAGGAGGTAACACTGCATGCAGATCAGAAAGTTCGTTGGTATTGCATTAGTTCTGATGCTCGTGGCGATGGCTGTACCGGCCATGGCTGAGGATCAGGTATTCTTTGGACAGTTTGAGATTGATGAAATGTGGACCTATGAAGCGCTTCCCAGCTACAATGAGGCACCGTCCTTGGCAGCCCTAGTTGAGGCCGGTAAACTTCCCCCGGTGGAAGAGCGTTTGCCGGAAAACCCGCGCGTCATTAAGACCAATATCATGGCTCATGGTATTGGCGAGTACGGCGGTGTCTGGCGTGACACCTATGCTGTTCCCAACGAAGGTTGGCACTGGGCTGCTGGTTTGACCCAGGGTTGGTTTGGTATCAATCAGATGATTCAGGAAACATTGATTTCCGATGGTCCTGAGTGGATGCTGGAAAATCCCAGTCCCCTGCCGAACCTGGCCACTGACTGGGAATGGTCCGAAGATGGTTATACGTTAACCATGCACTTGGTACGTGGTGTCAAGTGGTCCGATGGCCATCCATTCAACGCTGATGATGTGGTATTCCACTATGAAGACTATATTTTGGATCCCAATATGCCCAGTTGGGCCGATGCTTCGGCCTGGGTGTTTGGTGACAAACAGACAGAACTGGAAAAAGTGGATGACTACACGATCCGCTGGCACTTTGGCGTACCGTTCCCGGTGATGGCGATGTATAACATGGGTTATCTGGATTTCTCCATGAGTGCCCGCCACGTCTATCAGCCTTTCCATCCGCGCTACAATGCAGATATGGACTACACAGACTTCATTAACTTGACCCCACCGCATGATGTACCACCTGTAGTTTTGGGGCCATGGGTACCCGTGCGTTACGAGGCCGGTCAGCAGTTAATCATGGTCCGCAACCCGTATTTCTGGCAGGTGGATGAAGAGGGCAACCAACTGCCGTATATTGATGAAGTCTGGTTCACAGAAGCCACCACCGGTGAAGCCCGGACGATGAACATGGTCAACAATACTGGTGACCGTGACAATATTGAAAACCCACAGGTATTCAGTATCGTCAATCGGGCTGCCCAGGCCGAAGATGCTCACTTCAGCATCCACTTCGGTCCCTACGGTATTGGCTACCAGATAGTGATGAATCTATCCTTGAACCTCGGTGTAGAAGACGACGCTACCTTGGCTAAACGGGAATTGTTCCGTGACTTGGATTTCCGGAAAG
>PWMW01000293.1 GCA_003559095.1 Clostridiales bacterium
CAAACCTGGTTCCAAGCCCAGTTCGGCACGGCGCTGCGCCATGGATTCTACATAGTCTGGATCGAAGTTCGAAGCGGGCGAACCGGCCACATCGATATGGGCTAAGATGTGATTCGCCAAATCCACAGTCTCATCCACCATCAGCGTCGTTAAACCGGTGGTTACAGCCTCCGCCTGCGCAGCCCCAGGAACCGCAGCCGCACCGAGCAGCAGCACGATTACGGTCCACAACGATACATTTGTTAGCATTGACATAGCAAACACGTCCTTTCAAAGCTTGGTCGTTTTCGTGAGCAAAGGCAATCCATACCAGGCCACTCCAGTCTGGTTTCTTCCGACCGTGCCGGGACTGGATCCCAACAATGGCCAGGCCCGACGTGACGTGGAAAAGCAGAGAAGAAGAAACCATCCCCTTCCCTGCTGGCTTTTGGTACTGATCTCCGTGGTACTTAAGCGTGGGGCAGCCGCCAAATGCGTTCGTTGTATTCGTTAATGGTGCGGTCACTGGAGAAGCGACCGGCATTAGCAATGTTGCGGACAGCCTTCGGCCACCAGATCTCGGGCCGCTGGTAGTCATGGTTGATCTGGGCATGGGCCGCTGCGTAGGAATCGAAATCCTTGAGCACGAAGTACGGATCCGCCATACCATGGGCATAGAGCAGTCCGTGATGCAGTTCTCGGAAGACTTCCGTACTGCCCACATTCAGAGAATCATTGACGAGCTGGTCCAAAACTCGCTGCAGACGCACATCATCGCTGATACTATCCCGGGGATTGTAATGGCCATTGCCATAATAGGCGTTGGTCTCCTCAGCGGTTAAACCAAAGATATAGATGGCTTCCGGACCCACAGCATCAAGGATCTCCACATTAGCCCCGTCCAAGGTTCCAATGGTCAAAGCACCGTTTAACATGAACTTCATGTTACCTGTTCCGGAGGCTTCCTTGCCGGCCGTGGAGATTTGTTCGCTGACATCGGAGGCGGGAATGATCTTCTCCGCGAGACTGACACGATAGTTCTCCAAGAACACGACTTTCAGCTTACCCTTAATGCGCGGATCGTTGTTGATCTTCTGACCGACACTGTGGGTCAGCTTAATAATCAGCTTTGCCATGCGATAGCCCGGAGCCGCCTTGGCCGCAAAAATAAAGGTCCGGGGATGCATGTCCCAATTTGGGTTATCCCTTAGTTCGTTGTACAGATGCATAATGTGCAGCACATTCATCAGCTGCCGCTTGTATTCATGGAGACGCTTAATCTGCACATCAAAGATCGATTGCGGATCCACGACGATGTTGTTGTTCTCCAGGATATACTGGGCTAAGTTTTCCTTGTTGCGGCGCCGAATGGCCTGCAGAGCACCGTTAAACTCCGGATCCGCTGCAGCGCTCTCCAAACCTTTCAACTGCTCGGAGTCCGTGATCCACTCCTGTCCGATGCGGCCGCTGATCAAATCCGCCAACTCTGGGTTGGCTTTCAACAGAAACCTCCGGAAGGTGACACCATTGGTAATCCCAATGACCTTGTGCGGATAGAACTCGTGGAAATCCCGGAAAACATGCTTTTTCAGGATATCGGCATGCAGCTGGGCCACTCCATTCACAGAGAAACTGCCCACAATGCACAAGTGCGCCATTTTGACCTGGTTCTCGGCGATAACAGCCATGCTGGCAATCTTGTCCCAGTCTCCCGGATAGCGTTCCCAAAGCTCGCCGCAGAACTGCTCATTGATCTCATAAACAATGTCCCAGAGGCGGGGCAGTTGGCTTTGGAATAATTCCACCGGCCACTTTTCCAAAGCCTCTTCCAGAATTGTATGATTGGTGTACGCGAACGTATTGCGGCTGATTTCCCAGGCCTCGTCCCAATCCATACCGTCTTCATCCAACAAGATGCGCATCAATTCCGGGATGGCCAAAGCTGGATGCGTATCATTAATATGAATAACGGTTCGTTTGGCAAAGTCTCGCATATTGCCGCCGCGGCGTTTGAAGGTATGCACAATGCTCTGAATGCTGGCACTGGTGAAGAAGTACTGCTGTTTTAACCGCAGTGCTTTGCCCTCCGGATGGTTATCTTCCGGGTACAGGACTTTGGAGATCACCTCGGCCAGTTCCTTTTCTTCTAAAGCATCCATATAGCGGCCTTGGCCGAACAGACCCATATCCAGATGCTTTGTGGACCGAGCAGCCCACAACCGCAGCGAGTTCACCAGTTCCGAACCGTAGCCAACCACTGGGATCTCGTACGGCACAGCCCGAACGGTTTGGCAGCCCTTTTGTTCGTAATGGATGCGATCCCCCACCTTGGTGGTCTCCACCCAGCCGCCAAACTTAACGATCTCGGCCTCTTCGGGTACGGCGACTTCCCAGATACTGCCGTCTTCCAACCAGGGATCGGGCATTTCGATCTGGTAACCGTCAATAATCTTCTGCTTGAACAAACCATATTCATAGCGAATGCCGCAGCCATGGCCCGGCAAGCCTAAGGTGGTCAAGGAGTCCATGAAACAGGCCGCTAACCGGCCCAAACCGCCGTTTCCCAGCCCGGCATCGGGCTCCATTTCGCGAATTTCGTCCAGTTCGACACCTAGTTCTTCGCAGACTTCCCGCACCACTGGCTCTAACCCCAAGTTCATCAGGTTGTTGCCCAAGGTGCGGCCTGTTAAGAATTCCATCGACAGATAAAATGCTTCGCGATGGGCTTCTTCGTGAAACGCTTCCCGGGAATAGGCCCAGCGTTCATTGATGAGATCACGCACCACCATGGCAATACCTTTGTACAGGTGGCTTTTTTTGGCTCGGCCTAACGAGCGGCCGAACATGCGCTGGATTTTGGATTCCACAGAGCGTTTAAATTCTTCTTTGCTGATGACTGCATTCAAAAGACGTTCCTCCACATCATTCTAGACTAACCACTTTATGGTTACATCGCCGTGTCCGGTCCAGAAGTACTCCGGCACAGGGATGTTTGCAAATTTCTGTCCCCGTTCCTTGGCGGCTAACAGCGCTTCAATGGTTGTGAGATAGCGCTGGGCTGTCTGCTTCCAAGTGTAGGTGGAAAAGACTCGCTCCATGCCGGCCTTCTGGTACCGGGCAAATTGTTCAGGTGAAGCGAGAAGACTATAAAGACCTTGGGCAATGTCGTCCGGATCGTTGGGATCCACCAACACACCGAATCGCTGGCCGTTCTCATACAAGACTTCCGATGGCCCGCCATGTTTCGTGACCACCACCGGCAGACCGCAGGCCATGGCTTCGATGGGTGCGAGACCAAAAGGTTCATAAAGGCTGGTCAGCGCAAAGACCGACTGGTTCTGGGCAAATATACGATAGCACGATGCCAATTCCTGCTGGCTGTTCAAACTGAACATACACACTTTGCCGTGCAGCTGCAGTTCGTCGATCTTGTCCATGATGGCTCGTAAGATCTCCCGCTCACCGGGTTTGGCCATGGAATAGTCCTGGAAGGGGTTTTCAATCCCTCTTAAGGTTATGACAAGATTGGCCACACGCTGCAGTTCGTCACTGGCGCCGAAGGCTTGGACCAAACCAATGTGATTTTTCTTCGCATCCAACCGGCTGGCCGCCACAATACAGGGCAGATTCTGGCGATCATCGTCGACGTCTCGCTGCAGGGCATGGGCAACGCGCCGGCCCAAAGAAGCATCGGCAGGTCCTGCTCCCTGCTGAAAGACGGTGGTGTTCACACCTGGAGGGATGACGGCGAACCGTCGATCCTCCCCTACATCCACAGCTTGCTGGTAATAGGGATGCGAGTACTGTTCGAACCGCTCCTGCTTTGTCGACACAAAATGAATCGCCGCATTGGCCATTGTTGTTTGTTCTGCCCGCAGCCGCACGGCAAACGCATAGCGATCATCTAACTCTACAATATTCTCCGATGTCGGCTGGAACTTGTCCAGTTTTTGCGCGCCTAAGGAATGGGCCGTAAAGGAATAGGGAATTCCTGTCTTTTCCTGGAACATGGCCCCGGCAATTCCGCCATCACCGTAGTGGGTAGTGACGAAGTCCGGCAGCGTGCCGTCGCGCTGGTAAAACGCTAGGATTCCCGTTACATACTGGTGCAGGTACGGCCAGAGCTGTTCTTTGGCCAAAAACTTCATCCCGCCGAACGGAATGCGCACAATACGGACATTGGGGTGATCGGGATAGCCATCCAACGGGGACGAAAATCCCGGCCACTCAGGATCCTGAATCTGCCGCGTAAGCAGGTCCACGGCGATGCCCAGCCTGCCTAGGGCCAATGCCACTTCTTTGACGTAGACCAACTGGCCGCCAAAATCAGCATGTTCGGTCCAGTACAGGTCATTGGGGTCGAAGTTTCCCTGCGGGTTGAAAAATGCAATTCGCATGGCTCAGTCTCCTTCCCAAGGTTGTATGGCTGCCAGGGACAGATCCACCACAGCACCGGTCTTAGTCAACTTGTACGCAGCGGTGGCACTGCCCCGCCGCAGCGCCTTCTCTACGGTAAGTCCCGCTAGCAGACCGCTGTAAAACCCAGACCAAAAAGCATCACCGGCTCCTGTGGTATCCACCACCTCGGTGGCCAAGGTCGGTAGATGCCGGACGTCGCCAGCGCAGCCCACAAGACAGCCTTCGGAACCCAAGGTCAGCATCACGAGCGGCACGCCACAATCTAAGAACCGCTGCAGCTGAATCTCCGGGCTCCCCGGGCCAAAGATATGTTCAGCATCGTCATCCGATGGCTTCACCACATCAACTAGCGGCAGCAGTTCGGTAATGAACGCACGGCCGTCGTGACCCTGTTCCCAGAGCACGTCGCGGTAGTTGGGATCGAAACCAATCAAGCGTCCTTGCTGGCGAGCCACAGCCAGCAGTTCCTGGACGGTGCTGCGAGCTGGCTCCAACGAAATGGGCCAACTGGTAAAATGCAAAATCCGACTGCTGGC
>PWMW01000050.1 GCA_003559095.1 Clostridiales bacterium
CTCCTTCTGATGAGTTTGTAGTCGATACTCTCATCATAAACGAGAACCAGCGCGTTTTCTAGTATGGATGCAATTGGGTTGTGGGCGTAGCCCACGTTAGGTCAGATGACAACCGAGGAGTTGGAGGAGTTTTTAGCCTTCATGCAGTCCTATTGTCTACCGGCGTAGCATGTCAACGGGATCCACATTGGTATTTGCCGTGAGCTTGGTCTGGGAAACCCTGGCGAAACACCTTCTTATTGGCGCTTCGCTAGAGTTTCTTTTATATCCGTCGACGCCTCGCGTCGTCCCTAGGGAAATGATTCCGGCTAACGGGTTTTCCGCTCGTTCCGCAGACGCACGTTCGTTAGGTTCGATCCCGTGCCATTTCGAAGAGTTTGTGTGCGATCCGCTCAATGTCTGCTAACATACTCAACTGCCTGCGCCATTTTGAACAGATCGCCTCCAGGCCATAAAAGGCTCCAGCCAGCTGTCCGTAAATGGCACCGGTGGTATCGGCGTCATCGCCTAAATTCACGGCCAACAAAGCACCCTCATCAAAGGACGTACTGTTGTGGAAGGCCCAGAGAGCGGCTTCTAGCGACTGGACAACATATCCGCTGCCCTTGATTGCGGGTGGGTGTTTGTGTTTGAACGAACCGGCAGCCACTGTTTGGATATTGGGGGCCAAAGATGCTCCATGTATGATCGGTTCAGCAAGGAGATCCTGCTTAGGCACGCCGTGCAGCGCCCTGCGTATCAGCTCTGCATAATAGCGGCAGGCATCCACTGCTTCCGCTGCCCCATGGGTCGTCCTTGAGCTCTGTGCTGCGTAGTACTGCGTATCTTGGGCGGAGTTCACATAGAGCAGAGGTATGGGGGCCAGCCGCATCAGAGAACCGTTCCCGGCCGAATACCTATCTGTTGGCCCTGGATAGCAGGCGCCTGTCTGCCGATAGTTCGCCAGAGCCTGGGCCACCGTGTTGCCAATATCAAAGCAAATACCTGTGCTGCTCCAATAGCCTTCGTCCTGCCACCGCAGATAACGCTGCAGCTGATCCTTGGGGTCAAAACCACGGCATTCGATCAGGCTGACGGCCAAACAGAGCATCATGGACGTATCATCGGTCCACTGCCCAGGTTTCAGTCCGAAGGGACCTCCTCCGACCATGTCCTGCACCGGTGCAAAGGTTCCTGGCGCCGCGAACTCCACCGTGGTACCCAAAGCATCACCCACGGCCAGCCCGATCAGCGCTCCTGCGTAGCGTTTCAACACAGCATTTCCTCCCTCCAAATTCTTATGTCATGGTTCTTGTTCATGCGTCGATTTCCTTCGACTTCTTCTGGGAGGGGAGCATTTCCCAGTATGGCACGGGCATGGTCCGTTATCGGGTGCAGGGCCTCGGCCGCAGGTTCAACGTCGTGTTAGAGCAGTGGACGCCAGACCAAGGTTCCTTGGCAGCGACACTATCTCTGGAGGACGCGTGGGCACAGCAGAGCCTAGACTAGTTAAGGAGAGTGGTGAACGATGCAGCGACTGCGGGTCAGTGACAACAAACGCCATTTGGTTTTGGAGGATGGCAGTCCTTTCTTCTGGATGGGCGATACAGCCTGGGAACTGTTTCATAAACTGAACCGAGAAGAGGCTGAGACGTTTTTGACCAACAGAGCAGATCACGGTTTTAATGTGATTCAGGCTGTAGCCCTGGCAGAATTCGATGGCGTCCGTACAGGAAATGCTTACGGGCACAAGCCCCTGCTCCAAGACGAGCATGGCTGTTATGATCCTACCCGCATTGATGACAGCGGCTACTGGGACCATGTAGACTTCATCGTCCAAACAGCAGAACGTCTTGGCCTCTGCATGGGCTTTCTCCCGACATGGGGCGATAAGTACAACGTCAAGTGGGGTAAGGGCCCCGAGATCTTCACACCGGAGAACGCAGGACACTACGGTCGTTGGCTGGGACAACGGTACAAAGACCAGCCGAACATCGTCTGGATTGTAGGCGGCGATCGGCCGCTGGAGAACCAGCAGCATGAAGCTGTGGTGGATGCTATGGCCGCCGGACTACGGGAAGGTGATGATGGTCGCCATCTGATTACCTTTCATCCTCCCGGGGGGTGTTCCTCAGCCGAGTTCGTCCATGAAGCTGATTGGCTGGACTTTCACATGATTCAGTCAGGCCATGGCTTGGAATGGGCTAACTACAAAATGGTGGAACGCGACTATGCTTTGCAGCCGGTGCGACCGACCTTAGACGGCGAACCCCGCTATGAAGATCATCCCATCAACTTCAAGCCGGAGAACGGTTTCTACACTGCTCGTGATGTGCGCACTGCCCTGTATTGGGCCGTGTTGGCCGGTGGCATGGGCGTAACCTATGGCCATCACTCCATTTGGGCGATGACCACCGAGCCGGGAGATTACTTCATCATGAACTGGCGGGAAGCCCTTGATCGACCCGCTGCCCAGCAGGTCAAACATTTGGTGAACTTGCTGAGATACCGGCCGTTCTTGACGGGCAAACCCGACCAGAGCCTTGTGCTGGATAACTCCGACGATGAAGATCACGTTCAGGCCCTGGCGGGTGACGGCTATGCACTGCTTTACAGCCCGCGCGGAAAAAGCCTCCGAGTCCAGCTGGGCAAGATCACGGGTGACCGAGTGCAGTACACTTGGTACAGCCCCCGGGATGGCCGGACGGTTCCGGGCGGTGAAGTGGCTAACCATGGTGTGCTCAGCGTGCAGCCGCCTAGCCAAGGTCCCGGTGAAGATTGGGTTATGGTCATTGATGATGTCGAAAAGAGCTACCGAGCGCCGGGCGTAACGATCAATGCTTGACCTGTAGCGGTACAAAGCAGGCTGAGGAACTGCCGTGTTATCGTCGGCAGTTCCTCAGCCCAGTGCCACCGTGACATCGAAATCTAGAGGTTGCTGGCGCGGACAAACATGGCCAACTTGGCGAAAAAGTCCTCGTGGACAAAGCGAGCATCGATACTGCGGTAGACTCGTATGGGGCGGTTAGCACCGGTTTCAATGTAGTTCCCTTTTTCGTCGAACTCCGGTGCTGGTTTCCAGTCCCATTCACCCAGATCGGGGTACATGATGACCCCCACCGCTGGTGAGTCACCCAAAGAGCGATATTCAAAGGGACGATCATATTGGGCATTGAATTCCAGCAGCTGGTTGACGAGATATTTGCCGATCTCTCCCTGCGGGTACACTTTCTCCAACAGCTCGGCGTAACTTACGGCCACCTGGCGGTAGACCGTGGAAGGGACCTGCCAAACATCCACCGACGATTTGAAGACAACATTAGCAGCGTGAATGTCATTGGAAAGATTGAACTCGCAGTGCCCGCCGCGGTAGTTGGTACCCCCGATCCAAACCACAACCACATCGCGTTCAGCGATTCTGGGCTCGAGCAACAGTGCTGAGGCCATGTCGGTCAATGGTCCATAGAAGGCCACATGCAGCGGACGGTCATCATCTTTCATGGCTTCTTCGATGATCAGCCGAGCTCCCGGAGAGTCCACTGGTGTCGTTGGATCCGGCAGTGCATGGGGAGCGCCATCCGCCACCCGTATCTGGCCCTCAAGGCCCATGAGACGTAACAAGAGCATGGTTTCTTCGTGACTGTCTTTGAGGCTGGTCTTCGATTTGCCCTCGCCGAAGTGAGCCGGGATAATCCCATGGAGATCGAAGGTGGGTGTTAGGATGGCATGAACGATGGCGAACTGATCATCAGCTTCGTTCTTGGCATCGGTGTTGACGATGACCCGAGCCTTTTGATGTTTACTGAACGGAACTCCAAAATCTAACATACAAACGCCTCCCGTTATTGGTCTTTTTTCCTGCATTCGGCTGGACCCACGAATATCCTTTTGGGTTCGCAAGGGCGTTATCCCTTCCTGGATGGTTGTGCCTCTGCTGAACACATCGGGCAGGATCTGGGCTCAATTTAGCGAATTATTTGACATACCCCGGTATCCGGTGAGGCCGCTGTTTGCAGCAGAGGATGCTTCATTGCCGATGCGCGGCCACAGACAAGGGCGCCCCCAAGGTGGCAGCCGTCGCTGGCTGCGTGCATCTGAATACCCAGAGGAGGAGATTATCATTACAACCGAACAATACCCACGCTCATCGCGGTACACCGACCTGCACCGCGTCTATTCTCAATGCAGCGGTCCCGGTGGGCTTCAGGTGACAGAGTTTTTGGCGCAGAAGATGGGCGTGCAATCCGGTGACAAACTGTTGGACGTAGGCACCAATAAGGGATATCAGACATGCTTTCTTGCCAAGGAGTTTGGTCCGTTCGTCATCGGCATTGACCCTTGGGGTGATTCCGTCGAAACATTGATGAGGAACGCCAAAGACATGGCAGTGGAAAGCCGGGTCATTGGTATCAAGGTCGGAGTCCCGGATACGGGGTTTGCATCTGGCTCCTTTGATAAGGTTATGTCCACCACGACCTTGGAGATGATTCGCGGCATGAAAGGTGAGGCAGGGTACAGAGAGGCTCTGGCAGAGATCTATCGCGTTCTCAAGCCTGGGGGGATCTTCGGGTTGGCAGAACCGATGCACAGAGATGTGGCGATTCCTGAAGAGATCTATCCGTATGTGACGCGCGGAGATATGCCGGCCCCGTGGACAGAGTGCTTTGCTACCCTGGAAGCAACGGTTCAGGCCGTCACATCTGCGGGATTTGCGGTGATCGAAGCAGCGGAGGCACCCGATGCCCACCGGTGGTGGCAGGAGTACTGTACATATGATCCTGACCCGGGTGAAGATCGCGAAGTTATTGCCCAAGACAACGGACGCTGGACGACGTATGGTTATGTCATCGCGCGCCGATAGCCTGTGTGGAAACCCGCCGGGGCGGATGTAGCTCTTGCAGGCGATCCCCTGTGAACGGGGTTCACTACATGCGGCAGCAGTCCCGCAGCACAG
>PWMW01000261.1 GCA_003559095.1 Clostridiales bacterium
CAGAGGCTTCCAGTTGTTTTAACTGGGTGGAATCGGTGATCCAGTCCCGGCCGATGCGGCCGCTGATCAGTTCCGCCAGGTCCGGGTTGGCCTTCAGCAAAAAGCGCCGGAAGGTGACGCCGTTGGTAATCCCGATTACCTTGTGAGGATAGAATTCATGAAAGTCCCGAAAAACATGTTCTTTGAGAATATCTGCATGCAGTTGGGCAACTCCATTGACAGAGAAACTGCCCACAATGCACAGGTGGGCCATCTTCACTTGCTGATCGGCAATAATGGCCATGCGGGCGATCTTGTCCCAATCGCCAGGATACCGCTGCCACAGTTCCCCACAGAACTTCTCGTTAATTTCATAGACAATGTCCCACAAACGCGGCAGCTGGCTTTGGAATAGATCCACCGGCCACTTCTCCAGGGCTTCTTCCAGAATTGTATGGTTGGTGTAGGCAAAGGTATTACTGGCAATGTGCCAGGCGTCGTCCCAATCCATGCCATCATCATCCAAGAGAATGCGCATCAGTTCCGGAATGGCCAGAGCCGGATGGGTATCATTGATGTGAATGACGGTCTTTTTGGCAAAGTCCCGCATATTCCCGCCGCGGCGCTTGAAGGTGTGGACAATGCTCTGAATGCTGGCGCTGGTAAAGAAGTACTGCTGCTTTAGGCGCAGCGCCTTTCCTTCCGGATGGTTGTCTTCCGGATAGAGGACCTTGGAGATCACTTCCGCCAGTTCCTTTTCTTCCAGGGCATCCATATAGCGGCCTTGACCGAACAGCCCCATGTCCAGATGCTTTGTGGAACGGGCAGCCCAAAGCCGCAGAGAGTTCACCAGTTCCGAACCGTAGCCCACCACAGGAATCTCGTAGGGTACAGCTCGCACAGTCTGGCAGCCCTTCTGCTCGTAATGGATGCGATCGCCCACCTTGGTGGTTTCCACCCAACCGCCGAACTTAACCGTTTCGGCCTCTTCGGGTATGGCCACTTCCCAGATACTGCCGTCTTCCAACCAAGGATCGGGCATTTCGATCTGGTAGCCATCGATAATTTTCTGCTTAAACAACCCATACTCGTAGCGAATGCCGCAGCCGTGGCCGGGCAGGCCTAAGGTGGTCAGCGAATCCATGAAGCAGGCCGCTAAGCGGCCCAAGCCGCCGTTACCCAAGCCGGCATCGGGCTCCATTTCGCGAATTTCGTCCAGTTCCACACCCAGTTCTTCGCAGACGTCCCGGACCACCGGTTCGAGGCCTAGGTTCATCAGGTTGTTGCCCAAGGTGCGGCCGGTCAGAAATTCCATGGATAGATAAAACACTTCCCGATGGGCATCTTCATGGTACGCTTCTCGGGCATAGGCCCAGCGCTCATTGATCAGATCCCGCACCACCATGGCAATACCTTTATACAAGTGGCTTTTCTTGGCCCGAGCCAAGGAGCGGCCAAACATCCGCTGGATCTTCGATTCCACTGCCTGCTTAAATTCGGTTTTCGTAATCACTGCATTCAAAAGACGTTCCTCCAAATCATCTAGAATAACCAATCTATGGTCACATCGCCGCGTCCGGTCCAGAAAAACTCCGGTACGGCGGTCCGCTGAAAACGCTCTCCCCGTTCCTTGGCGGCCAATACCGATTCGATGGTGGTCAGATAGCGCTGGGCCGTCTGTTTCCAAGTGTACGTGGAGAAAACTCGCTCAATGCCGGCCTTTTGGAAGCGGGCAAACTGTTCCGTTGATGCTACGACGTCGTAGAGCCCTTGGGCAATATCCTCAGGATCAGTAGGATCCACCAAGATGCCAAAGCGCTGGCTGTTCTCGTGCAGAACTTCCGCCGGGCCGCCATACTTGGTGACCACCACCGGCAGCCCGCAGGCCATAGCTTCAATGACCGCCAGGCCGAAGGTCTCATACAGACTGGTCAGCGCAAACACCGACTTCTTCTGGGCAAAGACCCGATAACACGAAGCCAACTCCTGCTGGCTGTTAAGGCTGAGCATGCAGACCTTACCCTGCAGTTGATGCTCGTCAATCTTGGCCATAATGGCTCGCAGAATGTCCCGTTCACTGGACTTGGCCATGGAATAGTCCGCAAAAGGATTTTCGATGCCCCGCAGCAGAATGACCAGATTGGCTCGACTCTGCAGTTCATCGCTGGCTCCGAAGGCTTCCACCAAACCAATGTGGTTCTTTTTGACGTCCAAACGGCCGGCGGCCAAAATACACGGCAGCTGCTGGCGGTCCGCCTCCACGTCCCGCTGCAGGGCATGGGCGATGCGTCGGCCAACGGTATCATCGGCCGGGCCGGAGCCCTGCTGAAATACGGAGGTGTTCACTCCGGGCGGTGCTACGGCGAAGCGGCGCTGTTCCTGCACATCCACGACGTCCTGGTAGTAAGGATGGGAATATTGCTCCAGTTGTTCTTGCTTCGTGGAGACAAAGTGCACAGCCGCATTGGCCATGGTAGTCTGCTCTGCCCGCAGCCGGCGGGCGAATTCATAGCGATCGTTCAACTCTATAATATTCTCCGGCGTCGGGTGAAACTTGTCCAATTTGTGTGCGCCTAGGGAATGGGCGGTGAACGAGTAAGGAATGCCAGTCGTCTCCTGGTACATGGCTGCGGCAATGCCGCCGTCGGCATAGTGGGCGGTGACAAAATCCGGCGTGCTGTCATCGTCAGCATAAAAGTCCATAATCCCTGCCACATAGCCGTGCAGATAGGGCCACAGCTGCTCCTTAGCCAAGAACTGGCGGCCGCCGAAGGGAATACGCACAATGCGCACATGGGGCTGCTCTTCATAGCTGTCCCGGGGTGAGGCCAATCCCGGCCACGCGGGGTCCTGGATCTGGCGAGTCAGGATATCCACCTGGATACCCAGGCGCCCTAAAGCCAGAGCCAACTCTTTCACATAGACCAACTGCCCACCAAAGTCAGCATGTTCCGTCCAGTACCGATCCTGCGGGTCGAAGTTTCCCTGCGGGTTGAAAAAGGCAATACGCATGGTTTACTCTCCTTCCCAGGGCTTGATGGCTGCCAAGGACAGATCCACTACGGCACCGGTCTGGGTCAGCTTGTAGGCAGCGGTGGCACTGCCCCGCCGCAGGGCACGCTCCAACGACAGACCGCTGAGCAGACCAGCATAAAAACCGGACCAGAAGGCATCGCCTGCTCCGGTGGTATCGACAACGTCTGTGGCCAGGGTGGGTAGGTGCTTCACCTCACGGCCATAGCCCACCAAGCAGCCCTCAGGGCCTAAGGTAAGCATGACCAAACCAGCCCCACAGTCCAAAAACCGCTGCAGCTGCACCTCAGGGGTGCCGCCGCCAAAGATATGCTGGGCATCGTCGTCGGACGGTTTGACCACATCCACTTGCGCCAGCAGCCGTTCAATGAACCGGCGGCCGTCGTGCCCTTGCTCCCAGAGTACTTCGCGGTAGTTGGGATCAAAGCCGACCAAACAGCCCTGTGCCCTGGCAGCGGCCAGCAGTTCCTGCAGGGCACTGCGGGCTGGCTCGAGGGACAACGGCCAGCTGGTAAAGTGCAGAATCTTGCTGGTCGCCGCAAGCTCCAATCCGGCAGCGGTCACGTCCAGATAGCGGTCCGCCTGCCGATAGGCAATAAAGCGCGGTGAACTGCGGCTTTTGCTCACCACCACCATGGACGTGGGATGCTGGGCCTGCCGCAGCACACCCTGGACGGCCACCCCTGCTTCCTGCAGCGTCTTGACAATATAACGGCCGAAAGGTTCCAAGCCCACACTGGTGATAATGGCGGAGTTCCAACCCAGCCGCCGCAGGTTCATGGCCACATTGGCCGGTGAGCCCCCGAAATGGCTGGAGAAGGAGTCGCCGACAAAATCACTGTCATAGCTGTGTGAGATCATGTCGATTAAGACTTCTCCCACCGCTGTCAAATCTACGGCGGCCGGTGCTAATGCAACCGGTTGCTCCCATTGAAACATGAGCATCCTCCCAGCTGTTTTCGGCATGTTGAAGTATTCTCGTTGCGGTGCCAGAATCCTTTGCACCCAGCTAAATATAATGAAAACCTTTCTGATTTAACCCAAACTGTGGTACAATACGTTTAGTACGGATTTCATTAACATCGAGGAGGGATGGCATGGGACGATCGGATTCATCACTGCCGCTGTTTCGCTTTGCATATATTCCCGAAGTGAAGCAGCGCATGGAAGAACTGGCTGACTTGGCCGAAGAAGAAAATTGGGATTACAAGTATTCCACCAGTGAGCACACCAAACCGGTCCTGTATAACTACGTTCAGTTCACCTTCGCCCGGGTCAAAGTGGAAGGAAAAATTGAATATGCCCGGGACGACAAAGGAGAAAACCTGGCCTGCTTCAATACGGGCCTGGTCACGGACAACCAAGAACCGATTTTTGGGCTGTTCTCCAAAAATGATACGGGACGCCCGGAAAAATGGATGCTGGATGGCTGGGCCCGCTTAGGCGATGCCCTACTCAATGACTTCAACCAGCTGCCGGATCTGGCCAACTACTTTGAGGATCCCACGGAGTTGGTCTTTGACAGCCGTCTGGAGCTGCGCCCGGATCTGGATCATATCATTGACGACAATCGCAAACGGTTCCCAGAACCTTTCCGCTCCATGGGCAAATACCAGCTGCGCATCTTTTTGGACGGTGCCATTCGCAGTGCTCGGGAACGGGTACGCCGCAACTACAAAGCAGCAATTCCCCAATACTACCGGGGCCGTCTGCAGCTGCTGCTGCCTATCTGTCTATCCAATCCCCGCCAGGCGGATCTGGCCTTGGTGGTGGAGCGCCACGGCGATAGTTTTTACCGCTCGGCCACCTGCTTAACGTTGGACCAGGCCTTTAACAATGCCCGGCTCATTGCCAAGCCCGATCAGGATTGGCTGCAGCCCTAGGCACAGGCATTCCGCGGATCTAAGGACACGGCCAA
>PWMW01000405.1 GCA_003559095.1 Clostridiales bacterium
AAGCCGCCGGCCACGGCACTAACAACCAACACTGAGGCCAAGACCTCCAGCAACGACCACTTCATGCCTGCGCAGACTGGCACGGAACATCCCGCCCCAGGTCCACATCCGCTCCCTTCGCTTCATGATCCTGCCAAACGTCCCCTGATCATCCAAAGCGTAGCTTATCCGTACGTCCGGGATCTGCGCGGCTCCTGGCTTCCCAAAAACACCACCGAGCCGCACGCATGCCGCCATATCACCACAGCCACTGTTGGGCACGGGGCCGTATCCGCCCTGCTAGCGTGATGCAGCCGCCGTGTCGCGGCAGCGGGCCTGCATTAAGCGCACCATGGCCCGGGTATGAATCTGCTGGGCGCCTCGGCGCACGGCCAACTCCCGGCGCACAGGATCAAGATCATAGTGCCACTTATATCCTTTATTCTGATACCAACGACGTTCAATGCCCAACGCCCTGGCGAATCGATGCAGTTCCTCTTCGGCATCGGCAGTCATGTGACACCAGTAGCGACTGCCATATTTACGCAGTTGATCCACATACACCACGAACTCTCACCTCGCAGCAGTTATGCCCAGACACCAAGGAATTCCAGACTATCAAGAAATCCCAGCAAACCATCAAAAAACCTCAGTGCTAGGGGAAAAGCCCGGAAGACCGGGCTTTTCGGTGGCCATCTTCTTTGGGCGGAAAGATGGATTCAATAGAGAGTATTCTCCAAAAAGAACAAAATTCCTGCTCAACACAGACCACATCTGCAGTCTACTCGCCCAACGGCACCAAATCCAGATGCGTTCCCGCGGTCAACCATGAATTAAGCGGTACACCTGCGGCAGGTCAAACACGGTGATAATCCCAATGGGCTTTTGGTTGCGCTCGCCATCCTCTGTAATCAGCACCGCCTGCAGCCGCCGCCCTTCATGGCTGGCTTCTTCGAACAAATCAATGGCCCGAAACACAGGACAGTTCCGCGACACAAAGGCAAAAGAATGGGAACTGGCCGAGTACTCCAACACAGAGTTCACCGTAGTTTCCGCCAGTGAACATGTGTCTTCTTGAAGCCTGTGCCCCAGCCAATGGGTAATGCCCTCCGCTGTCAGCAGACCGTGAAACACCTGGTCTTCATAGACAGGAATCTTCGAAAAGGACTGCTCATACATGGCAGTGGCCGCCGATGCCACGGTATCCTCCGGCGTACAGGTGACCACAGAGCCGATGAACTGCTCACCCACCGTCGGCGGCTTCTGCAGCAGTTCCAGAATGCGCTCCAACCGTTCAACAATCTCACGATGCGGCTCGGCAATGGGTTCATTATTCCGGCGCTCATGCACGATCACATTACGCAGATCAGCGTATTCTTTCAGCTCATCACTGATATCATGAACAAGGGCGTTGCGTTTGGCACTCATATTCACCAGTGTATAAAAGGGCCTATGGTTCTTTGTGTTAGCAATACTCCGCAGTTCTTGTTCAATACCAATAAATGCATTCATGAAACGACGAGACAGTTCATAAGCCACTGCATTACCCCCTACATCAAGCTTTGGACTATATGATCGAGACAGCGGCTCACCTGGACTAACTTGCCTGTATCCACCAGCTCCAGTGTATCATGGACCGTATGGATGACTGTGTCCACCATCGAAAAGATATTCACCGAGGTAAAAGCCAAGGTTGGGATGTCTTTGAGCACGAACAGCATATGGTCGCCCTGGGGCCACGGTTCTAAGGGAGCAACATCCGTGAGCTGTTGCGCCTGCTGCAAAGCGGCCTGCCATGCTGGCGGCCAATGAAACGCTGCTGCGCCTTGAGCACTTCCCCGCAGACCGACACCATCGAGATTCGCTGCCCACGTCACGTTCCCTGGCTCCGCCAAGACAGTATCGAAGTACAAAGTCTCACCCGGATTGGAGAAATAATCTTCACCGTTGAAAAACACCAGTTCAACCGGTACGTCCTGGCCTCGCTGACGCCAGTATTGGGCTAAGGCCAAGAGCACGGCTGTGCCCGCCGCGTTATCCAGCGCTCCAGGGGTTTCCGGCTTCGTGTCAAAGTGAGCCGTCAAGACAGCTCTCCGACCCTCACCGCCCATGCGGGCCAGGACGTTATGGCCTTCCGCAACACGGCGGCGGCTCCCAATGAACAGACGTACTGAAGCTCCGGCCAAATGGAACAGCTCTGGTACATGCTCCTGTCCGATGACCGCACAGGGAATGGCAAAATCCCCATCCTCAATAACGCTGATGTACTGGTCCGGCTGCAGGCTGGGCGTGATAATGCCTGCCGGCTGTTTCTCTTCCAACAGACGGATCAATGCCTGATGCTCTAACGGATTGTAAAACCGGAAATTCTTGGGACTCATAGCCTCCCGGGCCAACGAATCATGTAAAAAAACGATAGCTCCGCCCAGAGAAGACTCCTGCAGTTGCTCTAAACTGCCGATAGGTAACAAGGGACCCTTGGCGTCACAGGGAGCACTGTAATCCGCTGGTCGTAACGGAACCTTTCGTTCCGCTGCCACCAAGACGGCCTCACCGCTGGTCCAATCCAAGCACGGGAACCCTTGGGTGGATACGGCCAGGCCGAGAGCTCTTAACTGGTCGCTGAGATAAGATGCAGCCCGTTGGTTGTGCCAAGAGCCTGTGGGACGCCGGCCGATCTTCACGACCAGTTCGTGGAGATGCCTGTTTAAACTGGGCTCCAAAACCGCCATGGCTAAAGCCTCCCCTGCGCGATCGTGCACCAGCAAAAGGTTCCCTCTACCAGCACATCAACTCTACCGTTCCCGTCTTAAGCAGGATTTTTGTTCCTTCACAAGAATAATATCACAAGTGGCGATGCTTGTCACTTGGTCTAGAAAGCGAGAGATAGCATATGATGTATTGGCAACAGCATTCACTGCTGAACCTGTCCGCAGACATGTACGGCAACGCAGATCATGGCTCCCACGATGGGCCCGGGGCAGACCCCGGCCATCTTGGCTCGGGCACCATTGTCCGTCTGGAGCAAAACACCATCTGGGTGCGTTGGGCTGGTGACAAAGCACAGCCCAACGTGGGCCAAGCGGTGGAGGTTCGGCTAACGGACAAAGACCGTCCATGCGGCACATTTCGTTCAAAAATCACGGTGCAGCGGTGGGACGACGATGGCTCACCCCTGGTTGGCCTGGCGAACCCCCGAGATATGCAGGGCAGCGATCAACGCCGTCAACCGCGAGCGGAGCTGATGCTGCCAGCGCATTTTTTTCACATGGCCACCAAGGGTGTTCTGCTCCCCTTCCGCGAACGGCGGGTCAAGCATCCGGCTGTCATCCGGGATCTCAGCGAAACCGGTGCCCAAATCTTGGCCAACGATGAGCTTCCCCAAGAAGCCCGGATCATTATGACCTTTACATTTCGCAGTGCCAAGTTTGAAGAGGCCTGCGATGTGGTGTGGAGTCGGGCTGTCGGTGAACGTTACGTATTCGGACTGCACTTCAACCAGCTGAACCTAGCCCTGCAGGATATCCTGCGCACCCAGCCGCTGCCCCGTCGTTAACACCTGCGGACCTCAGGCCGGCAGCACAGATAATTCACCGGGAATCCGTCAACAACCAGGGTGTCCCAAACCCATTGCTCTCCGAAATGCCCCGTTCCACCTAATCCAAACCTTTTGAGGAGTGACGAACGTATGAAGCGTCTTAAGGCGTTGTGGCGGCGTTTTCTGCTGGCGTTTTACGGGAGCATCCAGCGCACTTGGAAGGGCAGCACCCTTGTTTTGGGCGTTGTTCTCCTGCTGATAGCGTTCATCACGGGGACCCATGCCAGGATCGGTTTTGGCCCAATCATCGATGGCTTGGCCATGACTGCAGTGGTCGCACTGCTCATTTTCCTCACAGCAGCTCTCTTGGATCTCGTCTTGGGGATTCTGCGTCTGCTGCCGCGCCCATTCGCTGCCATCGGTGGTGGCATGGCCGGCTTCATGTTCATTTTTCTGCACATGATGCTGGACCAGTGGATTCCGGCCCTCCTGTTCACAGCAGCCTTCTGCGCTGTGCAGTGGCTGTTGGGTGGTGCCCTCTATGTGCTGGTGAAGCAGCGTCATCCGCTCATTCCGGCGCTCCTCATCATCCTGCTGGGACTGGGTCTGAATGGGGCCGCCGTGGGCTGGCTGCTTTGGCCCGGCCCTGAACCAGAATCTGCGGTTAGCTGGCAGATGGCGGCGGCGGATCTCAGTCACCTTTCCCACCCCGGATTGGACGGTCCCCACAGCGTTGATCATTGGACGTATGGCTCCGGTGCGAACCGGCGCCGTCTAGAGTACCACCCCGAAAATGTACGGTTTGCCAGTACAACGGTGGATGCAGCCCCCTTTCTGCCGGGTCTCTCAGGATATAGGGAGGCGCTTCGCCGTTGGTTCTGGGGCTTTGACCAAGGGGCGTTTCCCTTGAACGGCCTGGTTTGGTTTCCCGATGGTGAAGGCCCGTTCCCACTAGTGCTCGTGGTTCACGGCAATCACCAAATGGAAGCGTTCTCCGACCCCGGTTATGAGTATCTCGGCCGCTTCTTGGCCAGCCGCGGCTACATTACGGTGTCCGTGGACCAGAACTTTCTCAACGGCTCCTGGTCCGGCGCCATTGGCACGGACAATGATGCCCGGGCTTGGGTGCTCCTAAAGCACCTGGAACAGTGGCGGTCTTGGACGGAGGATGCGGAGCATGATCTCTATGGAGTGGTGGATTGGGACAGCATCGCCCTGATTGGACATTCCCGGGGTGGGGAGGCAGCGGCCATCGCCACCGCCTTCAATAAGCTCCCGCACTATCCTGATGATGCCACCCAAGCCTTTGCCTTTGGTTTCTCCATTCGCGCTGTTGTAGCCATCGCCCCCAGTGACGGCCAATACCTACCGGCCAACATCGACGTACCGTTGGAAAATTTTCACTACCTAACACTGCAGGGCAGCCTTGACAGTGATGTCTATCTTTTCCGGGGTCAAAGTGCCTACCACAGACTGCGCTTCACAGATGATCGGTTCTGGGTAAAGGCGGGGGTCTACATTCATGGGGCCAACCACGGACAGTTTAACACAGTTTGGGGGCGCAAGGACATGCCGGCTCCTCTAGGTGCCATTCTCAACACCGCACCCATTCTTGAGCCTGACCTTCAACGGGCCTACGGGAAAATGTATATTGGCGCCTTTCTTGAGGGCGCTCTGGCCGGAAGTCACCAGTACTTCGATCTGTTCCGATACCCCGGCAGCACAGCCCAGTTCGCACCGGAACTGCCGGTGGTCTCCCAATATAAGGATTCCACGTGGATGCCCATCGCAGATTTCAGTGAAGATCTGGATGTCACTACCACAACGCTGTCCGGCGGAACCATCACGGCCACGGGCTTTGATATCTGGCGTCAGAAGAACCCTGTGACGCAGGCCAACACAGCCATAGATGCCCAAACGGTGGAGCTGGGCTGGAGTGACACCGATGCCAGCTATTCCCTGCATCTTCCCGAGAACTGGCTGGCCCAGCACATGCCTGTTCCGATCACATCATTAGCGCTGGTTATCCACGCTGCCGATGGCCGCACGCCCCAGAAGGGAGCATCCCCGCAGCAAATTTCCGTCGTCCTGCGAGATGAGAACCCAGGCTCGATCATAGCCTCGCTAGATCAGTGGGGTCAGGAACTGCCACTGAACGTGCGGCGCCAGTTCACCAAGGCGCCGCCATTGGAAAAAATGTATGACAGTCCTTATGAAATGGTGCCGCAGACGTTTTTCATCCCCTTAGCTGACTTGGAAGCGGCCCACCCAGACTTTTACTGGCCTTCATGGAGCAGTATTGAGTTGAAGTTCCCCCCGGCAAGCTCAGGCAGGGTTTGGATCGAAAGTATTGGATTGATGGAGCTATAGCGCTCTAATGGAGCTATAGCATTCCGATGGAATTGCAGCTTTCCTACGAAGATCCAAAAGGAGCCACCCTGCGGTGGCTCCTTTTGGTTGGTTGTGGAACACTGTGGCCGATTTCCAGTCCAACCCAAACCATCCACAGCCACGGCTGCTGCACCGCCTAGTACACAGGGGGCACATCCGGATCCGGCTCCACGCCGGGATAGGCCAAGAGCTCAGCCAGGGACACAATCTCGTAACCTCTCGCCCAAAGACCTTCGATAATGTCCGGCAGCGCCTGCACCGTCCGCAGACGGCTGGCCCCCTCGCTGCGCACTATGGCGCCGCTGTCGTGAAAAAGCAGAATATCCCCTGGCCGAACGCGGCTGAGGATTCTTGTGGTTATGCGGGGCGCCGTCATAGTCTCCAGCCAATCTTGACTGGATAGACTCCAAAGCACGATCTGCATGTCCATCAGCTCCGCCCACTGCCGTAATCGGCGGTCATACATTCCTCGGGGCGGGCGCAGATACTTTGGGTAAACCCCGGCCGCTTCATAGATGTGAAAGTTCGTCAAGGCCAACTCTGCAGCCAACTGCAGCGTGCCGGTGGTAGGAACATTCACATGGGTCAGCGTGTGGTTACCCAGCTCGTGGCCCTCTTCGGCAATGCGGCGCACGATATCCGGGTGCCGTTCGGCGTGGGCTCCCACCGCAAAGAAAGCAGCGGGCACCTGGTACTCAGCGAGGATATCCAGAATTTGCGGCGTATACGTCGGACTCGGGCCGTCATCAAAGGTCAGCGCGACAATCTTCTTCTCGGTGGCCACTCTGCGCACCATGTCTTCCTGCGGCCCCACACCAAAGTTGACATAAACATTCAAACCACCCAACAGCAGGCCCAGGCTGATCCCAATGGCCACCACACCCTGCAGCAGCCTGCTCCAAAGCTTCCGAGGCAGGACCCGCCCTAACATAACTGCCGCCGCCATGCCTACAGCTGCGGGAATCAAGACAACAAGAACACGAATCCAGATCATCAGTTCCATCAACAAACTCCTTTTGGCTTAGAACAAGTCCAAACGACGCACCATGGTCACTCGCTGCAGCGGTCCAGCATGATAGGGATAGAAAAGCTGTACTGGCCGGCGTGCCCAATCACGAAAACCCATTTGGGAGAAGAACTGCAGGGCACCACTGCTGGCCGGTGGTGGCGGCCCATAGGCGTGCAGATGAACACCGGGAACCTTCGCTTCAACTAACTGCTGGCAGAAACGCTCCACGAGAGCCTGCCCGACACCAGTGCGGCGCCAGGGTTTGCGCACACTGATGTGCAGATGGGCTGGGTATTTTCGGCAGAGCTCTCCTGCATAGGCCGTACGAAAATCACCCAGCAGAAGGCCCCAAAGCCACCGGCCCAGGAAAACCCAGTTTCTGCGCCGCCAAGGCACCCCATGGACAACGAATGACGGCAGGAGCCGCGGCACGATGTGCTTCAGGAACAACTGCTGCTGGCGTCTTGTATCCTGGCAACCCAAAAGATAGCCGATCACACCACCGTCGGGAGTCACAGCTACCCAAAGGGACTCCGGCTCGTATTGGGTATAGTAGCGCAAGAACAGCAGCTCGACAAAGCCCACGGCCGTAAAGGCCGGTGCCAGCGATTTACCCAAGAGAGCTGAATCGTACATAATCTCCACAATCTGCCTGCGATGCTGTGCCTGGTAACGTTCAATCCGATAGCCCGATTCCGGCCCCTTGTCCATGGGCTGCCCTCCCACCCTCACTGGCGGCGGCTCTGTGCAGACAGAGTTCGTTAACCGCACCGCCGTTTGCTGCCGTCCCTTGGAATTCATTGCCACAGACACCCGCTGGCCCTAACAGCAAAGGACCGTCTGCAGACGGCCCTTTGCTGTTAAGCCAAAACTTCGAATAGTTCCAGGCGTTCCCCGTCGGGACCTTGGAAGAAAATACTTTTGGCACCACCCAAAATATCCAGTCGGCTGGGTTCTTCCGCTTCGAAGGCAATGCCCTTCTCCTTAAGTCGTTGGGCCACTCGGTCAATGTCTCGCACCGACATAGCAACGTGTTCCACCTGTCCCAGTGGTCGGTTAGCGACGTTGGTGCGATCGGCCGGCTGCACCAGTTCAATCTTGCAGTCACCCGCCTCCAAAAACGCTAAGAGAGTCGTGCCGGTTTCACGAACAAGGGCCTCGTCGTTGGTCAGTGTAAAGCCCAGAACATCTCGGTAGAATGTCTTCGATGCCTCAATATCTTCAGTAACTATGCCGATGTGGGCCAATCCGATAATCGCTGTTTGGTTCTGTGTCACAAGCTTCGCTCCCCTTAATGATAATTTCCGTACAAGGATGGCTCTTCGCCCTTTGTCCGCAATTTTCCTGCCGACAAAGACAGCGACTTTGCAGTGCGTTGGATGTCGTGGGGACGCAAGAAGCCACCGAAGACGGCCCATGGGCCATCATGGCCCCATGCAGTGCTGACTGCGATGGCCTTCACACAACTGTAATAGTCCCCGTTGGCTCTGGCTACTGCACGGCTGGGATCATATCCCCGTAACCAAGCTCTTCCATATTCTCCAAGGGGATGAAGCGCATGGCCGAGCTGTTGATGCAGTACCGGCGTCCACCAGCCTCCGGAGGCCCATCAGCGAAGACATGACCCAAGTGGGAATCTCCCACACGACTGCGCACTTCCGTGCGCACCATTCCGTAGCTGGTATCCGTGACATAGACCACCACTTCCGGATCGATAGGGCGAGTAAAGGCAGGCCATCCCGAACCAGAATGGTACTTGTCCGTGGACGAAAACAGCGGTTCTCCGGTGACCACGTCCACATAGATTCCGTCCTCAAAATGCATATAGTAATGATTGAAAAAGGCCGGTTCCGTAGCATCATTTTGGGTAATTTCGTACTCCCAGTGGCTCAGCAGCTCTCGGAGTTCTTCCGGTGCCGGTTTGGAGTACTTGTCAGGATCTACCCAGACTGCGGATTCCCAAGGATCTGCGGCTTCCACCTGTTGATCCGTAGCAGCCTGCTCAGCCACCCCGGGCTGAGCAGGCAGAAACCACGCAAAGGCCAACACAAATGCCCAGAGTACTACCACTCGTCCCCAATCTTGATTAATGCCTACCATATTCCGTCACTCCTCTCATCCATTGCAGCAGAGTTAGACTTCACCACCCTTGAGATGGCGAGCCTTACTTCCATTATACAGTTCTTTTTCAGAATGAGAAGTATTATCCATGAGATTTTGCCATTGTCGTAGACAAACTGTAAGATTTGCCGTAAACTTATGAAGGTAGTATGTTTCGGGAAATGGGTGACACGGTATGTTGAAAAAGTTTCTGAAGGTCCTGTTGGTGCTGCTCATCATCTTGAGCACAGCAGGCGTTGTCATGATCGCTTGGCACAGCGGAAGCATCATCGCGCAGATGGTGGAAGTACGAGTGGAACCTACCATAGCATGGCCCATTGGCGCCGCTGAGCGCGTTGAGGCTGTGGATCTAGGCACACCAGGCGGCCTCCCCCTGCACGCCTGGGTTCTGGAAGCCGCTGAACCGCACGGTATCGTGGTCCTCCTCCACGGCATGCACGGCATGGCCGCCTCATCGATGGTACATTTTGCCCTGCCTCTGCAGGACAGCGGGTATACCGTATTTGCCCTGGACATGCGGGCCCACGGCCGCAGCGGCGGCGACGAGATCGGCTTGGCCTACACGGAAGTGGCCGATGTTTCCCACTTCCTCGATTGGCTGCAGACCCAGAGTTCGTATGCAGGCCTGCCCATCAAATTAATCGGCCATTCCATGGGCGGGGCCACGGCCATCAACACAGCTGCCCAGCGCACAGACATCCACAGAGTGGTCAGCATCAGCGGCTTTGCCTCCTTTGAGGAAACATTCGCCGATGTGCTCCGTTCGGAGTCCATTCCCGAGCCCATTGTATATCTCTATCGCTTGGGAGTGCGTTTCCATCTTTGGCGCCGCTATGATCTGAACCCCATGGTAAAGGCGCCGTTGCAGCAAATCACCCGTCTGCAGCAGCCCATACTTTTGATCCATGGCGATGCCGATGAGCAAATCCATGTGCGGCAGGCGCACATGCTCAAAGATGCGCAGCCGCGAGCCGAGCTTTGGTTGGTCAATAACGGCCGGCATGATGTTATTCAACAGGTATTTACCCAGGAAGAGTCTTTCCAACGCCTGTTGAGCTTCCTAGAAATTTGAACCCATAAAGGAATTTCAATGTAGGGATTTCACCCACGACATCGAAAGATGTGGACAACGAACGTTTAGGAGTGACAATATTGCTTATCGATATGCATGTTCACACCAGCCGCTACAGCGCCTGTGGACGCTCAACCCCCCAGGACATGGCCGCAGCGGCCCTGCGGGCCGGCTTGGATGCCATTGTGCTCACGGAACACGATACCATCTGGCGGCGCAGCGAATGGCAGCATTTGCAGGATCAATACCCTGACCTGAAGATCTTCCGGGGCATTGAGGTGACCAGCGATCTGCAGGAGCACTTCTTGGTCATTGGTATTCTCGACCCGCAGCTGCTGTGGCCTTTCATGGATGAACGCCACCTCTTTGCGACTGTGGAAACCGAGCAGGCGGCCATCATCCACGCCCACCCATATCGCTATGGGGACAAACTTCCCCGGCGGATTCTGCAGTTGCGTCCCCATGCTGTGGAGTACATGTCTAACAATGTCCGTCCAGATATGCAGCCCCGCATCAAACAGCTGGCCGTTCACCACAAATGCGGGTTGACTGCCTCTTCCGATGGCCACATCACAGACACGGTGGGCATGTATGCTACACGCCTGCCGCGTTGGCCCCAGACAGAAAAAGAGCTGGCCCAGGTCCTGCGCACCGCAAGCGCGTCCCTAGAACTGGTCGATGGGCGCAATCCGGCCGTGGGTCTTTAGCACCATTCCAACACGTCCAAGAGAACAGCCCACCGTTCCGAGTGTCTCACACCGGAACGGTGGGCTGTTTTTATCTGCTCAGCTTTGCTTTTGCTTAATGGCCGTACAATGGCCCCAAGCTGCTGCAGGCCCGATAATCAGCGCCTTCTGGGTCCGCAGTGCCGAAGGCACTCCACATGCTGGGCCGGAAGGTTCTCTGTGCATCCACATTGTGCATACACACCGGGATACGCAGCATAGCTGCCAGTGTCAGCAGATCGCCGCCAATGTGACCATAGCTGTAAGAGCCGTGATTGGCACCCCAGTTGGCCATGACCGAATAGACATCACGGAACGCACCGCAGCCCGTCAGGGTCGGGGCGAACCATGTGGTAGGCCAGGTGGGGTCGGTCCGCTGATCCAATGCTTCATGAACGGGGTTCGGCAGTTCCACGGTGTACCCTTCGGCCAACTGCAGAACAGGTCCCACACCCTTAACCAAGTTGATGCGCATCAAGGTCACAGGCATACCACCTTTGGTGGTGAAATCCGTAGAATAACCGCCGCCGCGGAAGTATCCCACATTGGCTGTGCGCCATGACACCGCCTCAAGACAGCTCTGCACCTCATCGTCTGCAATTTCCCAGAATGGTTTCATGGCTGGTGCAGCATCCATAGACTGCTGGCCCGTTCCATCCAGGGCCGCCGGTCCCGAGTTGATCAAATGGATCAAACCGTGGGCTGCCAATCCCGTCGGTGTTTGACCTGTAGCCTTGGCGATGGCCTCAGGGCTCCAATAGGTGCGGACATCGGCAAACACCTGGGCTGTGTTGGTCAAGAGATGACCAAAAAGCATGGATACGGCATTGAGACTGTCATTCTCGGTGGCCATCATGAATGGCTGCCGGCGACCGTTCCAATCAAAGGACGTACTCAAGATAGCTTCCATGAAGTCGCCGTTGGGGAAGTGATCGGTCCACTGGCGTTGACCCTGAAAACCAGCGGCCAGTGCATTGTGTCCCAGGGCTTCTTCGCCGAATCCCAACTCGGCCAGCTTCGGGTTGCCGATCATCAGGTCGCGGGCGATGAGGGTCATCTTCACTACAAACTCCCAGTCCTGGTCCTTCTGCTCCCGGGTCCGCTGTACGTCCTCCGGGTTGTTATCCGGACCTTCTGGGCAGTTCTCCTTAACCCACTGCAGGGCTCGCTCGTACTCTTCCTGATCGTAAATGCCTTCCTCCATCCGCCGGATGAACTCGGACATATCCACATACTCATTGCGCATGCCTAGATAGTCTTGGAAGAAGTCTTCGTTCACCATAGAGCCGGCAATTCCCATGGACACAGAGCCCATGGCCAAGTACGCCTTGCTGCGCATAGTCGCCACAGCCAAACCTGCCCGCACGAACTGCAGGATCTTGCCGCGGACATCGTCGGGAACCGATGTGTCATCGGCATCCTGCACGTCCCGGCCATAGATGCCAAAGGCGGGCAGCCCTTTTTGGTTATGGGCGGCTAACACCGCTGCCAGATACACCGCACCTGGACGTTCCGTACCATTGAAACCCCAAACGGCTTTGGGCAGCAGTGGATCCATATCCATTGTCTCTGAACCATAGCACCAGCAGGGCGTTACGGTCAAGGAAACCCCGACACCTTCGCGGCGGAATTTCTCTTCGGCCTGAGCCGCTTCATAGACTCCCCCGATACAGGTATCGGCAATAACACACTCCACCGGATGACCGCTGGGGTGCCGCAGATTTTCGCTGATCAACGCAGCAGCAGCCTTGGCCATATTCATGGTCTGCTCTTCCAAGGACTCCCGTACGCCCCGCCTGCGGCCATCAATCGTGGGGCGAATTCCTACCTTAGGCAATCCTTGAGGAAAACGATTGACAAACTCCATCTGTACGTCTTTGTTCGTCGTCATACTGACTTAGCCTCCATTTCCCATGGTTACTGGTGGGTTCAAGTTCCATCATTCCAAAAGGGGCGGTCCTGCCGCTGCCATCCTCCGCCAACATGCCGCGTCTCACATCAGGTAGCCGGTCTCCCGCAGCTGGGCTTCCATGACAGCTCGGGCTTCCGATGAAAGGGGACCGATGGGCCGACGAGCCTGCCCCACCGGCAGTCCGCGCATGGCCAATCCGTCTTTATAAACGTTCAACGGCTTACCCGAATACATGATCTTGACCAAGGTGTCAATTCGCTCCTGGTGTCCCGCTGCCCGCTGTTGGTCACCAGCCTGCATGGCACGGAACAGATCGAGGTAGACCTCGGGAAACACCCCGGCGAATGATGACACCATGCCGCGAGCTCCGAACTTCATGCCAGTGAATCCGAGGCGATCGGCACCCACCAAGACATTGAAGGTGTCACTCTGCATCTGGCACAGCTCCTGCAGATACCGTTCATCACCGCCGCTGTCCTTGATGCCCGCAATACGGGGATGCTGCACCAATGTCCGGATGGTGTTTAAGGGCAGCGCACTGCCTGTATGGCTGGGTATGTTGTAAAAATACACAGGGATGTCCTTGGTAGCCTCAACCACTTGCGTATAGTGGTCAATCAGTTCCTCCTCAGAATAGCTGAAGTAAAACGGGGATACCACCGACACTGCAGCTGCCCCATGGTCTTCGGCATGACGACTGAGACGCACAACTTCCGCTGTGGTCAACGCCCCCACATGGGCTAATACAGGAACACGTCCGTCTAGGTGTCCGACCACGGCCTGCAAGAGCGTTTCTCGCTCCTCCGTCGTCAACATCACACCTTCGCCGGCCGTTCCTCCCGGAAACACACCCGTCACTCCCCGCTCCAGCAGAAAATCCAGATAGACACCCAGCTGGTCCAAATCCAACGTACCTGCGGCGGTCAAGGGTGTCACCATGGCGGGAATAATGCCCTTAAGTTCGACCAAATCACCACTTCCTTTCCTTACGATAATGCAGCGGCATGTGTCTGCCGCCGTTTGGTTATAGCAGCGCTCAGGCTCGGACAACCGTCGCCTGGCGCAGAACTGCTAGAATAACTGTGGATGCCCCATCCACTGCGCCAGGGGAACTTCACCCTGAATATCCAACAAGCGACACAGATAACGATAGGGTTCCCGTACCGCGTCCAGATCGGGCAGGGCACGGATGGACGCATAACCAGCAGCCAACGCTGCTGCTGTCCGCTGGTCCAGAACATACTCCAAAGCCACCAACTCCAACGCCGGCGGTGCCAGAACATAGGCTTCCGTATCCACTACCGCCGTGATCCGACCCGCATCCATAAGAAACTGCGTTGGATCCATGTCCACCATCACCAGAGAACTGTGGGTGGGCACCGGCAGAGATTTCATGGCCCTCTGCATGGCTTCCAAAGCTTTCACAACGTCCTGCTCATCCATGAAATAGCGCTGGACCAACTGGTCCATGACGGTCACTGCGGCACCGTGAAATGCGGCCACAGGTTTCGCCGTCTCACCGTCCACCGTACCAAACACCGGAAAGGTTCGCCCGTGCACTTGGGCCAGCCACTGACCCAAACCATACATCAGTCCATCTGGAGCCGTAAGGAAAGATTGGCAGGCCGTTCCCGGCATCCACTCGACGATTAGAAAATCACGACCCTCAGCCTGCCGCCGTTCCAAGACCCGCGGACAGACAATGGGACCCAGGCCAGCAAGGGCTCGGCTCGTCCATTCCATAGTGCTGCCAATGGTGGGATCCAGGCCGAATAACTTCCAGCAGCCCCACCAGAACTCGTTATCCGGAATACAGCGGCTGCGGGAGCTTCGCACCACAACTCGGCGTGAAGGCGTCTGCACAACCCACACATCACTGGCGTGCCCCGAATAACCTGGGTCCATGTATTGGTACTGAATAATGGGTTCACGAAAAAGCTCCTGGGGCGGGGCTGGAGTATCCAAAGGCTGTTCCTTCCTTCCAACAAGCCGGTTGCGGGCACACTGTTTAATACTTCTCCTTGAACAAAAACTTCCCTGTATATTTCCCCGGCTGCAGCGAATTTTGTCGGTACTCGTGCCGGCGGTGGCAGAACTTTGGCACTGGACGCAGGATTTGCGTTTCCACAGCCGAATGTAGGCAGTGAACGAAACGGAAACCTCGAAAGGTGGTACCTGCATGGAACACATCGATTGGCATTCCATTCGGCAGAGATTTGAACAATGGTGGCAGCACAAAACCATGGAGCGCCCACTTTTGTCCGTCACAGTGGCTGCGGGCGAGAAGCCCGATTTGCCATCAGACATGCAAAAACGCTGGCTGGACCTGGATACGGTACTGCAGCGCGAACGACAGCGCCGATCCGCCACGGCCTATTACGGCGAAGCGTATCCCGATTACTGGCCTAACTTAGGGCCGGGAAGTTTCGGCACGTTCTTGGGAGCGCAACCGCATTTTCTGCCAGACACGGTCTGGTATGACCCGTGCTGCCAAAAGCTGCAGGAGCTGCAGCCACACTTGGACCCGGACAACCCTTGGTGGCAGTGGAGTCTTGCGGCCACAGAGCGGGCTGTGGCTGAATGTGACGGCAGCTACCTGATATCCACACCCGATTTGGTGGAAAACCTGGACACCGTCGCAGCCCTGGCCGGAACAGAGACTGTTTTGTTCGGCCTTATGGAAGCCGGTGACGAACTGCAGCGCATCCAAGAGCAGCTGCTTCCCCTATGGGAGCAGGCTTTCCAAGCCCATTACGACCGCAACAAAGACGCGGCTGGCTGGAGTTCCTTTGCCGCCTTTGGGATTTGGGGCCCTGGCAAGACAGCGAAGCTGCAGTGCGATCTTTCGGCCATGATCTCAAAACCGATGTTCGACACCTTTGTCCTGCCCTACCTGCAGCGGCAGTGTCACTGGCTGGATCATTCCATTTATCATCTGGATGGTCCCCAGGCCGTGCACCATCTGCCGTCCCTGCTGACCCTGGATAAGCTGCACTGCATACAGTGGACACCGGGGGCAGGGAACCCTGACGGCGGCGATCCCCAATGGGATCACATCTACCGCACCACCCTCGATGCAGGCAAGAACATCCACGCCCACATGGAACTGGAGGCCGTCCGGCCCTTTATCAAACGTTTTGGAACCACCGGCGTTTTCGTCCAAACCACGGCAGCAACCACCGAGGAAGCCGAACAACTCATCAAAGACTTGGAGAATGCTGGCTAACTGCCTTTTTCCAAAGGCCCAAACAAGAGAAGGACCTCTGCACAGATGCGTACCACTGCGTCTCAGTGCCGCATCTGTGGCGCGTCTTGGCGCGTCTGTGGCGCGTCTCTAGGTGCCCACCCCAAGACTCTGGGGGACAAGCATTTTTGGGAAAGTTCCCATGGCCCTTTTAGAGTGGACTCCTAGAGATCAGCCAAAAGCTCTGCCACGCCAAGGCTGTATCCCTGTGAAGCCACACGGCCGCCTCGCTGCCGCACAAGATCCTTGATCAAAGGATCCCCATTGTCCGTGGTGGCCACAGACCAGTCCCTAGTCATCATGTCGTAATCGTTAAGGGAATCTCCGATGGAAAGAATGTTCTGTCGAGGAAAACCCAGATGTTCACTGAGCTTTTCTAGGGCCCAACCTTTGCCCGTAACCTCCCAGCGCAGGGCTAATAGACGCCGGTTGCGAATGGCCCGCAGCGGCAGTGTACCCATATGCGCGTCAAACCAGTCCATAACCTTCTCCATCACGCCGGGATGGCGGCTGTAAAGCTCCATGTAGCCCCGAGACTGCTGCATGTAGGCATTGTTCTCAAAGAAGAATAGTTCCAGGTCCAAAGCCGCCTGCTGCACCAAGTCTTTTGCTGCCTCCAGATAGCTGATCTCCGCTGCGTAAGCCCAACTGTTATGGGGTTCCAGACCTTGGTAACGGCCATCAGTCAATAGTTGAATGTCCCGTTCATCCGTGATAATCGCCTGCGGGTACCCTAACTCTGGAACTATGCCGTTGTCCGCCAATGTCTTGGCAATGCTCCGCAGCGGACGGCCCGTGGCGATGACCACCAGCGCGCCCTCGGAATACAACCGCTGCAGCTGCTCTTTGGTTTCCCCAGCGATGGTGCCATCCTGGTTGATGAGCGTCCCATCCACGTCTAAAGCAATGATATGCAATGCTACCTCTCCCTATCTTGTTCTATGCGACTCCATGTTCTCCATACTCGGTACTCGGTACTCGATATCCAGTACTCAATGACCTATACTCAATGACCCATAATCAATGACGTATATCCATACCCTATACTCCATACCCGATACGCCAAATCTGCACTCCCTACTGGGTAACGATGGTTATGAACAGCCCTCAAGTCCTGCGTTCTTCCTGGGCTGGCTGGCGCGTCCTGGGGCGGAATGCTGCCGATGCCAGCGCTGCCCAAACACGGATCGCCGGGGGTGAGTGTTTAGTGCAGAGCATTGCGTATCCAGAGGATATAGCGCGCCCGATCCAGAGGATTGACACCCCGACGTTTGCGCTCCGCCCGTACATCCGGCGGAGCTTCTTGGTATCCATGGAACCATTTGCTCATAACAGCTCGGCCACCAGAAAGGGAAGCCAAGGTCACCGGATAATCCAGGAACTCGGCCGTGGGTATCCAAGCCTCAATGGACACCGTTCCATCCTGCATGGTTGGTGCAGCAAAGCGACCGCGCATGCCCGTAATATCTCCGAGAATGCGGCTGGTCAACTCCTCCGGAGCTTGGATCAGGACAGCCTCCACCGGTTCTTGGAGGCGGACACCGCCGCTCTGCAGTCCAGCCATGATGCCCATGGGCGTGGCCACTGTGAAATCCGGCGCCTTCGTGTGCTCCAAGTGGTATTCGCCGTCAGTTAACGTAATGCCGATATCCACCACGGGCCAGCCCAGCAAACCCTGTTCCAAGGCACCGGGAACTGCGGCCTCAACTTGCTTTTGGTAGCGCAGGGGCAAAATATCGTAATTGACCTCCGACGCGAAGTGCAGCCCTGATCCCGCCGGCAGCGGCTCCATACGAAAACGCAGTTTGGCCCAACATGGCTTGGGCATGGTGTATTCCACGTACCCCTCGGCGGCCTCGGCCAAGCGCTCGCGATACACGACGGTGGGCGGCCCAAAAACGACATCCAGCCCATAGCGTTCCTGCAGAAGTGCCGTGAGAATTTCCATTTGGATGCTGCCCATCATGTGGATGTAGAGCTCCCGCTCTTCCCGCCACCATTCCAGGGCAAGCGC
>PWMW01000250.1 GCA_003559095.1 Clostridiales bacterium
AAGTGTTTCTCGCGGGCGGCTTTGGGCAATACTTGGATGCTGGCAATGCCGCGGGAATAGGCCTCATACCTAACGCTTGGGTCGATCGCGTCATCAAGGTGGGCAACGGTTCCGGCCTTGGTGCCCAAATCTATATGCTGAACCGGCACTGTCACCAATATACCGCATCTCTGCCCAAAACTATGCAGTACGTGGAATTATCCACACGACCGGATTTTCAGCTGTTCTTCATGGAGGCAATGATGCTCTGATGAAAATCCATGATCTGCTTGAATCGTATTCCTTAAGTATCGGCATTCCCCTCAAGCATTGGCAGGATGACGGTACCCTTGTCTGGCAGTCACCCATAGAAGGGGACCAGCTGGCCTTCTGCCAGCTGGTCAGTGAACGGCGCACCAAGCCCAGTCACTGCCAGCATTCCAGCCTCTACGGTGGCCGGCAGGCGGCGACTTTGGGTGAATCCTATATGTATTTCTGCCCCTGCTCTTTAGTACACTGGGCGGCGGCCTTCCGCAACGGGCATGGCCAGATGGAGTATGTAGTGGCCGGTCCGGTGCTGCTGCATGCCGTGGATCCGCTGCTGTTGGAAGATACCCGGCGGCGTTACCCCGCGGTGAACATGGAGCAGGCTCGCTCTGTACTGGAACGGGTGCCCGTGGTATCCCCCAAGCGCCTGCGGCACCTGGCGTCACTCTTGGATTACGTGGTGCGCAACTGCCGCGGCCATGCCGTGGATGAGACACCGATTACCCGGCAGCGGGCTGCCTTGGCCGAGATGATCCACCAACTGAAAGAAGATGCCCCTGCACTCAACGGTGGCGCTTGGCTGCATGAACAGGAACAGCGCCTGGTCGGATACATCCGCGATGGGGCCAACCCCGAAGCCCGACAGGTGCTCAACGAAATCTTGGGGCAGCTCTTCTTCCAGGACCCGGCCATGGAAGCACTGCGGGCCCGGGCCATGACCGTCATGGCCGTTCTGGCGCGCTCCGCTGTGGATGCCGGCGCCCATCTGGAAACCATCTTCGGCCTGCAGTACCGCTGCGTGGATGAAGTCTTGGCGACCAGAGATGTCCAGGAACTATCCGAAGTTCTGATCCGAATTTTGGATGCCTTTATGGACGAAACCTTTCATGCCCGTTCCATGCGCAGCAAGGACCTTTTCTTCCGGGCCGTGCACTTTATCCGGGAACACCACAGCCAACCACTGAACTTGGACGTGGTCGCCGCCGAAGTAGGCTTGAGCAGCGCCTATTTTAGCCGTCTGTTCAAAGAACAGGTAGGCTTGGGTTTTTCGGACTACTTAGCCCGGGTGCGCGTGGAAGCGGCCAAAGCTCTGCTTCGCCAAGGTATGCCCATCGCCGACGTCAGCCAGCAGGTAGGCTACAGCGACCAAAGCTATTTCTCCAAAGTCTTCAAGAAACTGGCTGGAGAAAGCCCGCGGAAGTGGGTGCGACACGAATAGGTTGAACGGTGACCATCTCCCACTCCCAGGGCGATGGCCTTAGGTGCCATCACGCACCGTGAGCCAGTACATCCTAATGCACAAGACAGAACAGTGCGGCCGCTTCCATCACGGCGGTTCTGTTCTTTTTGTGTGGAACTAACGACCGGATAGGGCGCATCCAGAACATGGCAAAAAAGCGAAAAAAGCCGTCTTCACAGCAGTGTTACGCGTGTTACTGGGCCTTGCCGGGCTCGGCCAAGTTGGCACGGGACTCAGGAAAATGCCAACCTGGCATTTGCACAGCTCAAGGCATGGATACTTCTGAAAGCAGGCTTCATTATGCAGCGACACACTGCTGAACCATCCAACAAAACAATATATTCCAAAAACCGTTTGATGCCCGCTAACACCGGCGGGGAGCGGACGCATTGCCCGCTATGGGAGGCGTGGATCAACACAGGCGGCCGGGAAGGCGAAGAGTCTCCAGAGGAGATTATGCAGCTGAATCGCCGGTGGACACAGGCACTGCGGGAGCCCGAGCCGGACACACGTCTTGAGCTTGGCAAGAAGATTCCCCAAGCCCAGGCAGAGAATCTGTGGATGATCGGTACGGTCGGTATGATCCCGCATCCGATCATTGCCAACAACGAGCTGCGTAACGTCCCCGAGATAGGCTTCTGGGGTTGGGACTCTATCTATACCATGAACCGCAGTCCGGCACAGGTTTTCTTTGCCGAATCGTTGGTCTGAGACCTTCAGCTAAGCAGTCTAACCGTGTAACAAACGGGTTGGAATCCATCGTCGTCGCCAGCCGCACCGGACGCAGCAGACGTGCAGTGCCAGAGCCCTCGACGACCAGCCTGAACCCGTAAGCTAGCCTAAACGAACAGAGGTGGCAGAAAGCAGTGCTCTCTGCCACCTCTGTGTATGTCCATAACTTTTGATGAGGTGATCTTGGTGCGTTGGACAAGAGACGAGTACATCCGGTTGCTGACATTCGCAGAGAGTGAACACCCCATGTTCGTGGACCTGTTCGGATCCTTAGTGGGGCTGGCAGAAGCTGCGATTTTCCCCGGCCGTTGATGGGTGCGGAATACACATGTCTGGCCTACTACGATCAGCCGGACCTGATGCGGAACATGCTCGACACAGCTAAGGACACAGCCATCAAGGTTCTGGAGCGGATTACAGAGAAGGTAGTCATCGATCATCTGCACACCAAGGGCGTGCTGTGCGACGATAAGGCAGCTATTCGCAAAGAACTGGCATACAAGATGCAGCCGCTGACCGCTCAGACCGGTACGGTATTTGGTTTGGACCACCGCATTCCCAACGGTACACCGTTAGAGAATCATCGTTGCTACGTGCACACAGCCCGAGAAATCCTAGTGCAGCAGTTCGAGCAGCGCCTGGGAGTCAGCGCGAAACTGTTCTGGCGAGTCAGCGCGAACAAACTCCAGCAAGGCGTATCGTTTTCGGTCCTCTGCATCGTCGAGGTGGTCGAGCACCTCGAGATACTCCTGCCAAAGACGCAGCCCATCGGCCAACGGCAGCCGATCCGTTTCATCCCAGTTGTAGACGTGCACATGGCAGAGCCATGGTAGAATCTGGGCAAGACCTTGTTTGCGTTCCGCGATCGATAGCGATCGCAGCGGCTGCCAGTAGATGCGAGCGTTTGGATGAGCAACTTCTTCCATGAGCCTTCGGGCAGAGGACGGCGTATCAGTCAGCGTTTTGCCATGGTATTCAAAGCCGACTTGCATACCTGCGTCGGCAGCCATTGAGGCAATGCGGCGCGCGTCAGTGACTACGTCGTTCCACCAGGCCGTATCGGCAGCGCTGGATCCGCGATTACCGGCCCAGACACGGATTAATGGTGCCTTAAGCGCCAGCGCGGAGCGCAGCACCTCGCCAAATGGAACCGAATCCTTACAGCCCGTCCGATAGTAGGATCCATAGGCCGCAACGTCAAGACGAGCGGCCCGTGTCTTCATACCGACGTCTTGCGCTCGTTCCACATCGCCATGGGGCACATGAATGTCGCCACCCCACTCGATACCCTCAAGCCCTGCTGCGGCGGCTAGCTTAATAATCTGTTCCGGTGCTAGTTCGCGGAACGTAACTGAGACCAAACCGGGACGAAAGCTCGCCATGACGAAAACCCCTCCCTTTCGCTGTGTAGTTTTTGAAAAACCCAAATGTCTTCCTAGAGCTTGTTTTCACGGTACGTCTTGGAGGTACACCCCGGTAGACAAGGTACTTCGGCTTCATATAACAATAAGCAGAGCCTTTATGCCAAAGTCTTTGCCTGTTGCTCATGGATCTCCCAGGCTAAAGGTTGACCTGAAAGATAGCGCTTCAGTTCGTCGACCATGTACTGACCCATCCGTCGACACTCATGATCCTGGGCACCGGCAATGTGTGGTGTTAGAACGACGTTATTGAGCGAATACAATGGTGAGCCGGGTCGCGGCGGTTCAGGATGCGTGACATCAAGAACAGCCTGTAAATCGGGACGCTGACGCAGCACGTTGATCATTTCATCCTCGTTCACAACAGCTCCTCTAGCTGTATTAATGAACGATCCATTTTCTCGCATCTGCTCAAAGTGGTGGCCACGAATCATCCCTTCGGTTTCCCTTAACCAAGGTGTATGCAGAGATACGACGTCGGAGCGGTTAAATATCTGATCGAGTGAGCACAGCTCAACACAGAGTTCGGCAGCAGTTTCTTCGTTGGCGTACGGGTCGTAAGCGATCACGTTCAGATCAAATGGTTTGAGCAGATGGCAGACCAAACGTCCGATCATTCCAAGCGAGATAATTCCAACCGTCGACCGAAATCCACCAGGCACTGGGACCTTCTTCGGATAGGCACCGTCTTGTCGAGTTGTCAGCGCATAGTGCCAACCACGTTTGAGACAGAATAGAATCTGTGAGAGAGTATACTCTGCAACCGGAATGGCATTCGCTGCATAGGCACTTGTTACGCGAATGCCCCGCTGCCAGAACGCATCTGTGACCATGTTCTTAATTGAGCCAGCACCGTAGAAAACCATTTCCAGCTTCGGTGTCTTCGCCAAGAACTCGGCGTCCATTGTCGGCGCACCCCAGCCTGAAAAGATGAACTCGACCTCTGCAAGCAGTTCGCGTTCTGTGACAACACGCGCCGCGTCAAACTGGCCTAAGACCGACACGTTGTCGGTGATGGCGGCCTGTTGGTCTGGACCATAGATGTTCGCAAATGCATGGTCGCTCAGGACATAGATGGCTTTCTTCACGTAATCCACTCCCCCTTCATGCATTGATGTTGTTTTCCGGTGTAAGCTCTTCGATTAGGTGCTTCACGGCTAGCAGCTGTTTAGGTTTCGTTGCGTAGCTGACGATGCCACATCCGAAGAGAAATCGACTATAGCCAGCACACTCGGTAACCAGAGCCTCAACGGCCGCATG
>PWMW01000361.1 GCA_003559095.1 Clostridiales bacterium
TGGCTGTGTTCGCAGGCTCGAGTCCTACGAGTACGCAGGCGTTGCTGTTCCTGGTGGGCAGCGGCGCTATCAACGGCGCTTCGTACTGGTTTGCCCGCCGCCTGACCGGTGTAGAGGCACAGTCTGCCGCTAGTGAGCGCATGTTTCGAGACCTCTTCCAGTACTCCATGGAGGCCATTGCCGTCCATGAGCTTGTTATGGATGACAACGGAAGACCATCCGATTACGTGTTCCTCGAGGTCAACGCCGCTTTTGAGGAACACATCGGTCTCAGAGGCGACGATATCGTTGGGAAGCGGGTTACGGACGTAGTGCCCGGTGTGGAAAGGACGGGGTTGATCGAAGAATATGCTGCAGTGGTCCGGACAGGTACGTCTATCCGTTTGGAGCGGTATTTTGAACCACTGCAGCGGCGCCTTCGAGTATCGGCGTATCCGATCGCCGGCGGCAATCGCTTCGTGACCGTACTTGAGGATATCACTGAGCGTGAACAGACCAAACAGCAACTGGCGCGCCTAAAAGAGCAGTATGAAATGGTGTTCCAAAGTACCCAGGATGCCATGTTCTTAGTTCAGGTTGTTGATGCGGAGACGTTTCGCTATATGAGGAACAACCCGGCCCATGCGCAGGCCACGGGATTGGCCAGTGGCGATCTGGAAGGGAAGACACCCACGGAGCTCCTTGGTGAGGAGATTGGGGCGGTTATCGTCGCTAACTACCAGCGCTGTCTGGCAGAGCGACAGCCTTTTCACTATGAGGAGACCCTGGCGCTGCCAGGCGGCGTCCGCACGTGGTCCACCGTACTCACGCCCGTTGTTGAGGAAGGCCAGGTCTCGTATATCGTGGGTTCTAGCAGAGACATAACCGCTACGAAACAGGCCGAACGTGATCTGCAGGCGGCGAACGCCGTGTTGAACTCGATCATTGAGAACATTCCCAGCGTAATGCTGTTTCTCAAGGATGCCGCAGAGCTCAAATTTGTTCGCCATAATCGGGCAGCCGAAGAGATCTTGGGCATTTCACGTTCAGCTCTCTATGGGAAAACAGACCATGATTTCTTTCCCAAGGAGCAGGCCGACTTTTTTGCCAAGACAGACAGAGATGTACTGCGCAGCGGCGACATCGTCGATATCCCTGAGGAGACGATCCAGACAGCCAGCGGTGAACGGCTGCTCCACACCATCAAGGTGCCAATCCTCAACGACGAGAACGAACCCATGTTCTTGCTGGGCATATCTGAAGACATTACTGAGAGGAAGCAGGCCGAGAAGGAAATCCAATACCTAAGCTTCCATGACAGCCTGACGGGACTTTACAACCGGCGTTTCTTCGATGAGGAACTCAAACGGCTGGATGTTCCCAGAAACCTGCCACTATCGCTGCTGGTGTTTGATGTCAATGGACTAAAGTTGACCAACGATGCTTTTGGCCACCAAACCGGGGATACCTTACTGACAACCGTCGCCGCTGTACTCAAACGCGTCTGCCGCGCCGATGACATCATTGCACGGCTTGGCGGCGATGAGTTTGTGATCATCCTGCCAAAGACCGATGAGCAGCAGGCGCAGCGACTAAGTCAACGATTGCAGCGGAGCATGGCTTCCGAGGAAGTTCAAGGGCTTCCTGTGTCCACATCAGCAGGCTGGGCCACAAAGAGAAACGAGCAGGAATACGTCACTGACGTGTTCAAGACCGCCGAAGATCGCATGTATCGATCTAAGATATCCGAACGGAGCCGCTATCGCCGACAAGCCATCCAACGCATCGTCGAGAGGCTCTACGCCGAATCGCCCGGTGAACGCCAGCATGCAGAAGGCGTTCGTCACTGGTGCTGCGAAATCGGGACTGCTATGGGGCTAGATCAAACCGAAATAGATCAACTGATGCTTGCGGGGGAACTCCATGACGTTGGCAAGACGATTTTTGACAGCAAAGTCCTGGATACGACGAGTGGGCTAAGTCCCACCGAATGGGACCAGATCAAACGCCATCCAGAAGTTGGCTTCAGCATTCTCAGTTCCGTCAACGACTATGCACTGTTGGCCAAAGGCGTGCTGGCCCATCATGAGCGTTGGGATGGGACGGGGTACCCCCGTGGCCTTAAGGGAAACGAAATACCGCGGATGGCAAGAATCATCGCAATCGCCGACGCCTATGATGCCATGACGCACGCCCATCCTTTCCGGCTCGCCTTGACCCCTGCAGAAGCCATCGCCGAGATTCAACGATGCTCGGGGAGCCAACTTGACCCAGAGATTGCAGCGGTCTTCGTGGACATGATGCGCCAGACGAACGGGACGTTGGTGGACAATCGTTAGGTCAGCAGAGAATGCTGAACATAAAACACGCTCCAGAGTATCCTCTGGAGCGCTTTCTCACTCACGCTGAATTGCAAATTCCTGACCATACTGCCTGTCATTGAAACCAGTCTGCCACCGCGGTGATGTCCGGTTTGTACACCATCAAAACAAAAACTACGATCAAGGGAACCACGCCTGCCATGCTGATCCACAAACGCAGTTTGAGCAGGCGGATCAGTTCGTCGGGAAGTGTCTCGTCGTCTGGCTGCAGGCTGCCCATGAGTTTCTTTATCTTGTACTGAGTAGGAATATCACTGACGACCCAAAGGAAACCGGACAGCAAAAAGAGAAGAAAACTTACAGAAAGCCAGCCGATCTGCCACAGATCTCCGATGTGCACACTAAGGGACAGACCCCCCAGCACAGAAAGAATGATTAAGGGCGACGAAAACCTGGAGTCCAAGAACGCCACAGTGTTATATGTGTGCAGGATCACTTCTTTGCTGCCGGAAGCCAGACTGCGCTGTTCCCATATCATACCTACTACGGCATTGGCAAAGAACAGGGTGACCGCAGCGATGTGCACCATGCGGGCATGACTGTAGAGGGCCGGGTGTCGCAGGAAAGAAATGAAGGCATCCTGAAAGAACATGCCAAAGCCGATCATCCCCGCCATGACGGCCAAGAACGCAACCAGAATGTAGTTTGTCTTGGTGGTCGATTTTGTCTTCATAAGGTTATATAATCATATTATCGAATATTTTACAACCAAAACCAGCATGTCCCGAAACAAAAATACAGGGTGGTCCTTCCTTTATGGTCACCATCTGACCGGATGGAAGCGTGCACAAAGGAGAGGTACAATGAATGCAGCCGTCAGAAAATATTGGCCCCAATACAAATGGTCCAATGTTTTCGCCATGATCAAGAATATGCGGCGACCTCCTCGGCGGCACACCGGATCCTTCGGAGGCGAGCTGGTGGTCATTACGGGCACTACAAGCGGTATTGGCTATCACACGGCCCGCAAGTATGCTGCCATGGGCGCCCACCTGGTCATGATCAACCGCAATCCAGAAAAGTCCGAAGCGGTCCGCCAAGAAATCGCCGCTGAGTTCGGCACCCCTGTGGAATGCTTCATTGCGGACTTGGCACTCTTGGAAGATATCCAGCGGGTGGGGCAGTATTTGTTGTCTTTGGCCGAACCCATACGCGTGCTGATCCACAATGCAGGCGTTCACTTGGAGTCTCGTCAAGAAACGGCCGACGGTCTCGAGGTCAACTTCGTTCTGCATTATCTCGGACCCTTATTGATCACGAGGATGCTGACGCCAAAATACCAGCGGGACCGGACAGGACGGGTCATCTTTGTTAGTTCAGAAGCGTATCGTTTTGCGGTGTGGGGACTCGACCTTGATGATCTGCAGTGGCAGCGGCGCCGCTATTCCGGACTTAAGGCTTACGGAGCAGGTAAGTTGGCACAGATACAATCCATCCATGTTCTCGCCGACGAGCTAGCTCCCTATGGCATAACACTGAATGCTATGCATCCGGGTGTGGTTCGGACAGAGTCTGGCCGGGATAATGGACCGCTGTACCAATGGTACAAAAGAACCATTATCGACAAGTATTCCGGTACTCCGGACATTTCCGCCGAAGCTCTGTACTATCTTGGAGCGTCCCCTGAGGTTACAGACACCAGTGATCGCTTCTTCCATCTGACTACAGAAGAGGAACTAACACCTCCCGCCCGGGATTTGGAGGCAGCAGAAGCCCTCTGGGAACGTACCAGAGAACTATTGCAGGAAAAGGGTGTTGCGCTGTGATGCAAAAGGACATCATTGTGGTAGGCGGCGGCATCGCTGGCTTGACGGCTGCTCTAAGCCTTGCGCATCGGGGCAAGGATGTACTGCTGATCGAAAAAAACGAAACCTGTGGCGGGTTGATGAACTCCTTCGCCTGGGAAGGGTTTCACTTTGAAGGTGGAGCCCGGGCCTTGGTCAACGCCGGCCTTGTCAAACCGCTCATCAAGGAGTTTTCTCTAGATATTGACGTACTTCCAAACCCCATCACCTTGGGAATTGAAGACAAACTGCTCCAAATCGCTGGCGAGCAGAGCCTGCGCCGCTATGCCGATGTTCTCAAGGAACTGTACCCCGAAAGCAAGGATGAGGTCGACAGGATCATTCAGGCCATTCATGCGATCATTGAGGACATGAAGGTCCTTTACGGTGTTGATAATCCCTTGTTCGCCCAAAAGAAAAAGAACCTTCTGACAATCGCACCCTCTGTTGTCGTCTGGACGCTGAAGTCCATCAGAACCATGTACCGAATTGCCAAGATGGATACTCCGTTCGAAGACTACCTGGATGCTTTGGCGAACAACCAGTCGCTCAAGGATATTATTGGTCAGCATTTTTTCCGCAGAACGCCGGTGTTCTTTGCCTTGAGCTATTTCGCCCTCTACAATGACTACATTTACCCCAAAGGCGGGGTAGGTGCCTTTATGCAGAAGCTGGTGGAGGCTTACGAAGAGCGAGGCGGCGCGATCCGTTACCAGACGGAAATTGTGAACGTCGATGCCAA
>PWMW01000167.1 GCA_003559095.1 Clostridiales bacterium
ATTCCTAAAACCCACCAAGGCTGTGGCGTCAGCCTGCTTAACGACGGCAAGTACAGTTTTCACATGCGGAACACGGAGATGGCCATCACCGCTGTGCGCAGTCCGGTGGCTGCTCATCACGATCCGGAGCCGCTGGATACCGCTGAAGATCACCTTTACTTGGACCAAGGCTGCCAGCAGTTTTGGTACAGCATTCTTCCCCATGATGGCGATTGGCGGCGCGCCGGCACAGTGCAGCAGGCCGCCCAGCTAAACCAGGCACCAATTGTCATTCCTCATGTGGGAAAACAGACAGCGATCCAGCCGCTGCGGCAGTCGTTCGTGAACATCAGTGCCCATAACGTGATCGTCTGCGCTGTCAAAAAGAGCGAGGACAGCGATGATTTGATCCTGCGCTGTCGAGAGGTGGCCCAGGAGGCCGTGGATGCTGTGATTGAACTGCCGCTGTGGAACCGTAGGATCTGTGTCCGTTTTCGGCCAGAGGAGATTAAGAGCTTCCGGATACCCCGCAGTCCCGAGCAGCCCTGGGTTCTGGTGAATCTGTTGGAGGAGCCAATCTAGGCGGCGCGCCACTTCTGGGCTGGACCTTGGGTGCCTCCGGACGTCTGGGGCGCCCAAGGATCTCCGACTGCAACCCACATTCTCATCTATTGATATTCCCAGCGACGGCAGGCCTCTGGCCTGCCGTTGGCGCGCTGGCAGCAGGTCGACCCAAGCCAAGTGTCCCAAGCCAGGAAAATCGGGGAAACTGTTGTGGCCTACCAGGTATGCCACAGGAAACCATGCAGGACGACAGCTGCCAAAGCCAGATTTGTCGGAATAAACACTAAGAAAACCGCTAATAAATACACGCGAAGCCACAGAAAATGTTCGGAATTATACAGGAGTTTCACAACCCCGCTGGAGCACAAAGTAAGAGATAACCCTGAAATACCATCTGGAAGGGTTTCTACCCGACTTATGGTTTTCGTTGATTTTTGTTAGTAGATTATTGACTTTCGAGGTTTCCTGATGTATTATCAAGATAAACAGACGGCTTGCCACAAATCGCAGGAACATGAGTAAGAAAACCACAGATCAGGAGGGATGCGGCACAGCAAAGGGCGCATTTTCGGCGTTATGGACATAATAAATAAAGGGAGGAATTACTGTGTTGTTAAGAAAGTCCATTGTTTTTTTGGTTCTTGTGGCTTTGTTAGGTTTGATTGCTGTGGGATTTGCTGGTGCTCAAGAGAAGATTGAACTGGAGTTCTGGACATTCTGGGGTTCCGAAACCCGGCGGCCGATCATCGAAGGTATAGTTGCCAACTTCAATGAATCCCAGGATCGGATTCACGTTACCCATGTGTTCAATCCCTGGGGCGACATCTGGACCAAGAGCTTAGCAGCCATTGCTGCAGGCAACCCTCCAGATGTGGTAGTAACGGACATCAACAGCGTCAGCCATCGCGCTGCTCGTAACCAAGCGACAAATCTCGCTCCCTATGTTGATGCCGACATGGCCGACGATTACTTTGACGAACTGTGGCGCGTTGTGTTGTACGAAGGCGACCCTTATGCCCTCCCGTTCACCACTGACACGCGGTTCCTCTTCTACAACAAAGACCATTTTGCAGAAGTAGGCCTAGATCCAGAACAGCCTCCCACAACTTGGGCTGAACTGGAAGAATTTGCGCAGAAGTTGGATGTCATTCACGGGAATCGGGTCGAGCGCATTGGTTTTTACCCGCTGTTCGGTAACTTCGGTGCATCCACCTGGCTGATCAACGGTGACAACGGCGTTTCTTGGTTGGACGAGAACAATGAGCCAGCGATCAACACTCCGCACAAAGTGGAAACTCTCGAGTGGATTAACACGTGGACGGAGCGTCTTGGTCGGCACAACGTACAGGCCTTCCAAGCCGAGTTTGGCAGCCAGGCTGCAGATCCATTCATCAGCGGCAAAGTGTCCATGATTACCACGACGGGCACATTCTACACCCAGCTCCGGGACTTTGGTCAGGGCATGAACTTCGGCGTAGCTCCAGTTCCCGAACGGGAACCTGGATCGGGTCATTGGTCTTGGGGTGGCGGTTTTGTCTTGGAGATCCCCTACGGTGCCAAGAATCCTGAAGCAGCTTATGAGTTCGTGAAGTATGCAACGGGTCCCGTGGCTCAGCAGGATTGGGCCGTGTTGAACTTCGATAACGTAGCGAACATCGAAGGTTCTCTCGGTGCAGCCCAAGATGCTCGTCTTTCTGAGGAAGCTCAGGAAGTGTATGCCATGGCCGTCGAAAACATGGAATGGACCATTCTGACTCCAGTTCCGCTGGAACTGGCTGGCTATCTGGATCTGGTCAATCCCCAGATCGACGCTGCGCTGCTCGGTCGGACTCCTGTACAGGATGCTCTGGATCGTGCGCAGGCAGACGTTTTAGAATTTATCCGGCGGGCTCAGTAAGCCTGGGGAAATGCGAAAAGTGGAGTGGAAAGTCCACTCCACTTTTCCTAATTTCATGTTGGAAAGTGAGGCTCCGCCATGTTCAAGAACATCAGTCTTCGTAGAAAGGAAGAACTCCAGGGATTTGTTTTCATTCTGCCGTGGATTTTTGGCTTTATTGTTTTTACTGCTGGTCCCATGTTGTTTTCCCTCTACGCCAGTTTTACCAATTATGATGTAACGTCACGGATTGATTTCATCGGCGTGGCTAATTACTCGCGGCTGTTCACATTGGATCAGCTGTTTTGGACATCCATCTATAATACTGTGTACTATGTGCTTTTGTCGGTACCCTTGAATACGGTCTTTGGTGTGCTTCTGGCTGTGTTGCTGAATCAGGGTATTCCGGGGATGCGGGTTTTCCGCACGGTCTATTATCTACCGTCGGTGTTGAGCGGTGTTGCCGTGTATTTCCTTTGGATGCAGCTGTTAAGTCCTTCTTCGGGCCTTATTAATATTCTTTTAGGTTTTGTCGGTATTCAGGGTCCGGCTTGGCTTTTTGATCCTGACTGGACCAAGCCGGCTCTGATTTTGATGAACTTGTGGGGTGTTGGCGGGGGCATGCTCCTCTATCTGGCCAATCTGCAGGGTATTTCGCCTGCACTCTACGAAGCTGCCCAAATTGACGGTGCCAGTGCCCTGCAGCGCTTCCGCACCATCACCATCCCCATGATTACTCCAGTGATCTTCTTCAATCTGGTCACTGGGTTGATCGGAGCGTTCCAGGTTTTTCAGGAAGCCTACGTCATGTCGCCGGACAAAGGTGGGCCCATGAACTCCCTGCTCTTTTATAACTTGTATATGTGGAAGCAGGCCTTTGAACAGTTCAACATGGGTTATGCAGCAGCCATGGCCTGGCTTTTGTTTGCGGTTGTGATGGTCATTACCATGCTCAACCTGAAGTTGGCCAAGCGTTGGGTGTATTATGAGGGGGGAGATAACTGATGCGTACCGTCGAAGCGCCAAAGCCTCTGACAGCCAATGCCAAGGCCCTTTTGGCAAGTTATCGGTTCCAGACGAACTTCTATAAGGCCATGATAACACTGCTCTTGGTTTCCGGCGCGTTGATCATTCTTTCACCGGTTTGGTGGATGGTATCCACATCGCTGAAGTCCATGCAGGAGATTTTCGCATATCCACCGACTTTTTATCCCACCACGGTTCACTGGGAAAACTATATTCGGGCTTGGAATACGGCCCCTTTTACTCGCTATTTTCTCAATACCTTGTTTGTGACGACCATTGGCGTGAGTGGAAATGTCCTTTCAAACTCTTTTATTGCCTACGGCTTTGCCAAGATCCAGTTCCGTGGCCGGAACGCACTCTTTGCCATTGTTCTCGGAACCATGATGATTCCGGGATTTGTGACATTGATTCCCCGTTACATCCTTTTCGCCCAGTTGGGTTGGATCGATACCTATCTGCCCTTGACGGTTCCGGGATTCTTCGGCAATGCATTCTTCATCTTTCTGCTGCGCCAGTTCTTTATGACCATTCCCAATGAGCTCATCGAAGCGGCCAAGATCGACGGGGCCAATCACTTCTACATTTGGTCGCACCTGATGCTGCCCTTGATCAAGCCGGCTGTGGCCACGGTGGCCGTCTTTTCCTTCAACGGTGGTTGGAATGACTTTCTCGGGCCGCTGCTCTACATTAACTCTGAAGCCAAATATACACTGCAGATTGGCCTGCAGGTCTTTCGAGGCACTGTGCAGACGCAGTGGAATTATCTCATGGCCGCGTCTGTGCTGGTGCTGCTCCCCGTCATACTGCTGTTCTTTTTCTTCCAACGCTATTTCATTGAAGGCATTAACGTGGGCTCAGGCACCAAAGGTTAGGTGATACAGATGCACAATTGGCAGCTGGTGGGACCGGGTATTTACCGAATCCAGGATACATGCTCCGTGTATGCCGTAGTGGCAGGGGAAGAGTGCGTGCTGATAGATTTTGGCAGTGGCAGGGCCTTGGAGTTCTTGGAGGAACTGGGTGTCAAGGCTGTAATCGCTGTCTTGGTTACGCACCATCATCGGGACCAGGTGCAGGGATTACCGTTGGCCACAGCCCGGGGCATTCCCGTGTTTGTTCCCCATACTGAACAGGATTTGTTCCATTCTGTGGACCAACATTGGCAGCAGCGTGAACTGCGCAACAACTACAATGGGCGCCAAGACCGATTTTCGTTGTTGGAACCCATAGCTGTTACAGGAACACTGCAGGATTACAGTGAGCACCAGTGGCTGGATCTTTCCTGGCAGATTCTGCCGACACCAGGGCATACCACCGGTTCCGTCTCGTTCTTGCTGCAGCGGGAGGAACAGTGCCACGTCTTCGTGGGGGACCTCTTTTACCGACCGGGCAAGTTCTGGACGTTATCATCCACACAGTGGACGTACAATGGCGGTGAGGGGCTGGCCCTGACGGCAGCTTCGCTGCTGCAGCTGCAGAAGCTGCAGCCAACCGCTCTTTATACCGGCCACGGCGGCGTCGTGACGGATCCCCTGCCTGTGTTAGGTGGTCTGCTGGAGGATCTGCGAAAGTTTCTTGCTTTTCGCAGGCACAATCCACGGCTCTTTTCTCTGGCCGCTGAACCCCTACGGCCGATAACGGAACACCTGTTGTTCAACCGCACCAGCATGGCCAATTCCTATGTTCTGTTATCCTCATCCGGTAAGGCGCTCTTCATTGACTATGGCTATGACTTCATCGGTGGTATTGCCGCCGGTTCGGATCGAGCCAGTCGGCGCCCTTGGCTGTATTCTCTTCCCGCTCTTAAAGAACAGTATGGTGTGGCAAGCATAGATGTGGTGATTCCTACTCACTACCATGATGACCACGTGGCTGGGTTGAATCTGCTCCGGGACGTGGAGGGTACCCAGGTATGGACTACCGCTGAGATCCGGCATATCCTCGAGCACCCCGAAGATTACGATCTACCTTGTCTTTGGTATGATACCATTCCAGTGGATCGGGTGCTTCCCGAGGCGACACCTGTGAAATGGGAAGAATACGAACTTTGTCTGCATCCTATATCAGGCCACACCCGTTACAGCGTCATGATCAGCGTTGTCGTAGATGGTAAACGCATGGTGTTTACCGGGGATCAGTATGCCGGTGAGGCCGACCCCAATTATGTCTATGCCAACCGCTTCGGACCTGAAGATTTTGTCCACAGTGCCCGGCTGCTGCAAGCGCTGCAGCCAGATTGGATTCTCTCTGGGCACTGGGAACCACGTCCTGTTCAGGAAGACGATCTGACGTTGTTGGCCCAGCGGGGGCAGCGGATTGCCGAGCTTCACAAAACGCTACTGCCTTTGGACCAAATGGATCTGGGCATGGAGGGTTTTGCCGCTCGGATCACTCCGTACAACGTAACCATTTTGCCCGGAACCACGAGAACCATTGCCGTGGAAGTCAGAAACCCGCTGCCGCAGGCTGCTCAGATTCAGATCACCCCGGTGCTGCCAACTGGTTTCACCAGTCAACCTGCGGCTGTGTGCTGTGACGCTGGGCCGCGGGAGGTCGTCTGGTTGTCAGTGGATGTGCAGGCACAGGCCCATGCCGCGGCTTGGAGGCAGCCGCTGGCAGTGGATGTTTTGGTAGGAGACGTTCCCTTAGGACAGCAGGCTGAAGCTCTGCTGTATACGACCCCGCTGCGGGGAGGAGGAGTGGACCATGATCGTTCTGGAACGAAGGAATAAAATCAAGGAACTGCTTCTCGCCCAAGGCAGTGTCCGAGTGGCAGATATGGCCAGACTGTTTGCTGTGTCCGAAGAGACCATCCGGCGGGATTTGGGTCAGTTGGAGGATGCGGGTCTGGCGGCCAAAAACTATGGCGGCGCCATGTTGGTCGAGGAGGCTCGTCTGCCCTTGCAGCCGCCGGTACAGCAGCGCAAGATGCAGCGGTTGACGGAAAAGGATGCCCTTGGTCGTCGAGCCCGCGAAATGGTGCAGCCAGATCAGGTGGTATTCTTAGATGCCGGCTCGACCACTTGGTGTGTAGCCCGACACCTGGCCAGTGTACCGCAGCTGCGGGTGATCACCAATGGTCTCACTGTGGCCGAGGAGTTAGCCCGCAGCGACAATAATGATATCTTCCTCATTGGCGGCAAGCTGATCAAGAAATCTATGAGCATCGTGGGGCCCAAAGCCGAGGCAGAAATCCGCCAGTACAGTGCAGACGTAGCGTTCTTGGGAGCGGCCGGGATTTCCCTGGCGAAGGGTTTTACCAGCTCAGATATTTATGAAGCGGAGGTTAAGAAGGCTATGGTTGCGGCAGCTCAGCGTGTGGTGGTTGTTGCAGATCACACCAAGTTCCAGCGACCTGGTTTAATTGCCTTCAGCGACTTGAAACATGTGGATACGGTGATCACTAGCACTCAGGCCGATACAGCCCTCTTAGCGAAACTGGAGGATCGCGGTGTGTCGGTGATCCAGGTGGATGTCCCCAGAGAGTCTACATGAACTTGTCCCTTCATCAACGGAGCGGTATCGGCGAGATCACGCACTGGTTCCCCCGCATTGTCGGGGGCATTTTTCTAGGCCTCCAACCCGACAGCTATCCAAGCAACAGAACGTAACCGCAAAATCCCGTGTTTTGGGATTCCGTGGGCAAAGGTGCGGGAGGCCGTTATGGGAGCCGACTGGCGGTGCGGACAGGTTGAACCCCATGGCCGCCGCTGCCCATGGCTATACTGGGCCGCAGATAATGGATGAGGAGGTCTTTATGGCTGAGCGACTGAGTTTGAACGGAACCTGGCTGTGCAAAGGCTTTGTGGGGGAAGACTGGCGATGGCGCCATTCCCACGAGCCTGAAAGCCGCGACAGCCGCTGGTGGCTTCCGGCCACTGTTCCAGGAAGCGTCCATTACGATCTCTGGCAGAATGGCGAGATCCCAGATCCGTACTATGAACGCAACAGCCTCTTGGGAGAGTGGGCATCGGCGCGCTCGTGGGTCTACAAGCGGACATTCGCAGTGCCGGCGTCTTTCCGCGGCCGTCGATTGCAGTTGCACTTCGCTGGCATTGATTACGCAGCGCAGGTCTTTTTGAACGGAGTGTTCTTGGGAACTCACGAGGGCATGTTCACCCCGGTTGCTTTCGATGTCAGCGATGTTGTTGACCAGGAGGGAGAAAACACTCTCGCTGTGGTCTTGGATCCCGCTCCTGTGGAGCAGCCCCAAGTTGGGCGCACCAGCCTGGTACGCAGTCACAAAAGCCGCATGACGTACTGGTGGGACTTCTGCCCGCGCTTAGTTCACTTGGGCATTTGGGATAATGTCTATCTAGAGGCCGTAGGTCCCATCAAGATCACGGATGTACACGTCCAGCCTCGCTTGTCTGCAGATTACCAGGAAGCTGTGGTGGGGCTCGCTATCTCCGTCGCTGCCAACCAGGGTGGTATTGTGCGGCTGGAGAGCGTCATTCGCAAGGACAGCGGCAGCGAGTATGTGCTGTCCAACGAGTTTACGCTGAACCCCGGCACACATAGTCTGCAGCAGCAGGTAACAGTGGCTCACCCTGAGCTTTGGTGGCCCAACGGCATGGGCGAAGCCGCGCTCTATCAAGCGTCTGTCCGTGTTATCTGCGCTGGGGAGATATCGGATCGCAGGGATGTGACATTTGGCATTCGTGACGTGCAGTGGGTCCACAGTGCCGGGGCTACCGCCGACGCTCTGGCCTACACGCCAGTGGTTAACGGACGATCCACCTACATATATGGTTGGAATTGGGTGCCCATGGACATGCTCTATGGAGTACCCGATGAGGGCAGATTGCGCCATCTGCTGCGTTTAGCCAAAGAGGCCCACGTGAACATGCTGCGGGTATGGGGAGGTGGGCTTATTGAGCGAGATGCCTTTTTCCAGTTATGCAGTGAATACGGCATCATGGTCTGGCAGGAGTTCATTCAATCCAGTTCCGGGATTGAGAATACGCCGGCGGCGGACTCGGGCTTCGTCCAGTATATGGTCGATCAGGCCAGGCAGATCATTCCGCGCAAGCGGAACCACGCTTCCTTGGTACTGTGGTGCGGTGGCAATGAACTGACTGACGCAGCCCTCCAGCCCCTGGATGACAGAACGCCTGTCCTGGGGGCCTTGGCAGCGGTAGTGAGGGAACTGCATCCAGATGCCCATTGGCTGCCCACATCACCTTCGGGGCCGGTGTTCAACAACACCCTGACCAATATCCAAACGTTTCCTGCAGGAATGCACGATGTTCACGGCCCTTGGGAGTATCAGGGGCTGACGGCACAGTACCAGCTGTACAATGCCGGAACGGCGATGCTGGCCAGCGAGTTCGGCGTGGAGGGTATGACCAACCGCCGGACCTTGGATGCCGTTGTGGCTGCCGAGAACCAATGGCCCGCAGGTAAGGACAACCCGGTCTATTTCCACAAAGGTTCATGGTGGAATAATGAGGAACTACTGCAGAAGTGGTTTGGGGGATTGGAATCTGTATCGGATCTACTGGTGGCCAGCCAATTGCTGCAGGCCACAGGGCTGCGCTGCGCCGTGGAAGCGGGGCGGCGCCGCTGGCCCCAGCAGAGCGGGACGCTGCCGTGGCAGTTCAACGAACCCTATCCCAACGCCTTTTGCACATCAGCCGTGGATTATTTTGGCCGGCCAAAGGCCGCCTATTATGCAGTGAGGGAGGCCTATGCGCAGCGAGTGATAACGGCCCAACTGGAATCCATGGTGTGGGAACCCGGCACGCAGTTTCGCGCCCGCTGTTATGTACAGAGTGCGGCAGAACCTGTTCCACCTGGCAGTACAGTGCGGCTGCGCGTGTATGCTGCCAGCGGTACTGTCGTCTCTGAGCAGCAGTTGGCAGTGCCAGAGGCCGTATCGGCTGGCGCTGTGGACGTGGGAACGGTCCTGACAGCGGTAGCCGAAATACCGAGCCCTATCTTCTTTTTGGACCTGCAGTGGTTCTGGCAGGGCCGCGAACTGGCTGGGAACCGATACGTGTTAGCTAAGGGCAGAGACCTCAGCGCCCTCCAGCAATGGGCTCCGCCCCAGCTAAACGCCGTTTGGGACGAAGAACGGCAAACCCTCACCGTAGTCAACAGCGGCTCGCAGCCTGCTCTGCAGGTCTGTATCGAAGACGGACTGCCACTGCGCACGGCCCAGTGGCTCTATATGCACCCCAATGGCTTTCACCTGCTGCCCGGCGAGTCCCGGGCGGTGGCCGTCTCCAGCTCAAGGGGATCTGTGACGGGACCACTGTGGCTGCAGGCGTGGCGCCGGCGGATGATCATTGAGATCGACTAGCTATCGCAGCTGTCTTGTGGATTCTTAGGCTATTATCGTTGAATTACCTGTGATTTTGCGGTATAATGACATTACAAAACACAAAAAACCACAGATAAAACCACACGACATGACAGACTCTGCCGCCATGCCAGCGAACAGTAGATTGCAGGGCCATCCCAGCAGCGTTAAAGGAGTGGATCAGCATGCAACTATCCGATAACAACGGCGTGTTTCACGTCAACGCCGCTGCCTATAGTTTGGAGTTTCCCACAGATCGTCCATTTGTCTATGTTAAGCAAGCCCAGGGTCAGCGTCAGCTGGAGCTCTTTGCCCTGTCCAGCATCCACACTACCGCTGGCTTGGACGACACCACCAGCCGCGGCACATGGAAGGCCGCATCGGTGTCCGACCTGGAAGTGGTACTGGCCTTGACCGTTACCAGTTCCATTTGGAAGCGCAAGACAGTGCGGTTTCGCTGTTGCCCCCAGTCGTTTTCGTACGAGCTGGAAGTAGAAGGAACGGGTAGCATCACCAAAGCCGACTACTTCGGCGGCTACTACTCAGCTCACACACGTTGGGGATCCGGTTTCTTTTATTCCGGGAACCACAGCCAGCGGGGCTTTAACCCCGAACCCAATATGGAAGAGAAAAGCTATTTCTCGCCGCGGGAAGGCTCCATCGTGGATACCACGGGGGTACCGATTCCTGGTAGAGGCGATTGGTTCTATACGCCCACGCCTTTTTGGTTCGGCTTCCAACTGGACCAGGTTTGGTTGGGTCTAGGCGTGGAGGCCGCTCCCGGCCAAAACCGCTTCAATACGTTCCAGTACCACGGGCACCTAGGCTTTCATCTATCCTTGGATTACGAAGGACATACGCACGTGGCCGGTACTTGGAAGCTGCCAGCCATCGGCGTTACCTTCGCCGCTGATGAATACGGCGCTCTGGCGGCCCATGTGCAGCGACTTCAGGAACAGGGCCTGGTGAATCTGGAACCGAAGCCACAGCCGCAATGGTGGCACACCCCGATTTACTGCGGGTGGGGCTCCCAGTGTTATGTGGCTGTTCTCGAAGCGGGGCAGGCCCCGAACTACGCCCGCCAAGCACTGTACGAAACGTTCATGGCGGCTTTGGAAGAGCATGATGTCCGGCCGGGGATCGTGGTGATCGATGACAAGTGGCAGCAGACGTACGGCGAAAACTCTGTCGATACGGAAAAATGGCCGGATCTCAAGGGGTTCATCGCTGAACAGCACCGGCGAGGCAGCCGAGTTCTGCTTTGGCTGAAGGCCTGGGATCCTGAAGGCCTGCAGGCTGACCAGTGCATCCGCAATGCGGCGGGTCTGCCCATTGCCTGTGATCCCACCAATCCTCAGTTTGCGGAAGGTTTTCGCCGCACCATCAGGGAACTGCTGGGCGCCGATGGGTATGACGCCGATGGGTTCAAGATTGACTTCAGCGCCCGCATTCCCAGCGGTCCGGGCATCACCCTCGCCGGTGATGCTTGGGGGTTGGAGCTTATGAAGGAGTATCTGCGCATCATTTATGCAGCAGCCAAAGAGGTCAAATCAGATGCTTTGATCATGGCGCACACTCCACATCCATATTTGGCAGAGGTATTGGACATGATTCGCTTGAATGATATCAATACGGGCAAGGATGTCAACAAGGCGATGACCCATCGGGCGAAGGTGGCAGCTGCCTCCTGTCCCACGGCCGTTATCGACACGGACAATTGGCCCATTACCGACAAATCTGTGTGGCGCAGCTATGTGCAGCTGCAGCCGGAGCTGGGTGTACCATCGCTGTATTACGCGACACATATTGATTCCACCAAGGAACCACTGACCTCCGAAGATTACGCCCTCATCCGTCAGAGCTGGCAGACGTACGCCGCCAAAAGGAAGGGACAACCATGAAGAAAACCCTGGCCATTCTGCATACAACTCCCGTCACCATCGGGCCACTGCAGGAATTAGCCAAAAAGACCATGCCAGACTGCCAGATTTACAACCTCCTCGATGACTCTATTCTTCCGCAGCTTATTGCTGGCCAAGATCGCGGCACCATTATCCTGCGGCTGCAGACATATGTAAAAATGGCAGAACTCACAGGAGCTGATGGCATTCTCAGCGCCTGCTCGTCCATCGGCCAATGGATGATCGAGGCGAGCCAACAGGTGTCGGTGCCGGTGATGCGCATCGATGAGGCCATGGCAGAAGCGGCGGTCCAAGGCGGTGGCACCATCGGAATTCTGGCCACCTTGACCACCACCCTCGAGCCCACAACCGCCTTGGTCCGAGCCAAGGCAGATGCTGCGGGGATCAAGGTACAGTGCCTACCCAAGCTGGCTGCAGGTGCTTATGAAGCCATGTTAGGAGGGGACCAGGCTGCCCACGATGAGCGTGTGGCCCAAGCGCTTCGGAGTCTGCTGCAGCAGTGCCGTGTTGTGGTGCTGGCACAGGCGTCCATGGCCCGAGTGGCGGCGCAGTTGGACGATGTTCCGCCGCAAGCGTATTTGACCAGCCCTGTTTCGGGGATGCAGCGGGTCAAGCAGGTGCTCTATGGCGGCCAGACCTAAGGCGGCAGGGCCTGTTAAGCCATGTAGGGCCGCTGCGGGTCTCGGTACGGGACACCCTTGTTACGGAGAAGGAGACGGTGAGCCATGGCCATTCTGACATTGGATCTGGGAACGACCCACTGCAAGGCCGCCCTCGTTAACCGTGAAGGCCAGCTCGTCGGATTGGCCAAGCAGGCTCTGCAGACAACCAGCGACGGGGACGGAGCAGCAGTACTTTCTCCGGACCATTTTTGGAAAACAGTATGTACAGTGATGGATGAAGCCGTGGCCAAGAGCCGCCAAACCGTAGATGCCATTGCCATCGGCAGCATGGCTGAAACAGGGCTGCTGGTGGACTCTGCCGGAACATACCACACACCTCTGCTGCCCTGGTACGACCAGCGCTGTTCGCCGTGGGTGGCGGCTATCGAGGAGCGGGGCGCTGCGCAGGAGCGTTTTTTGCAGAGCGGAATGCGCCCCAGCTTCAAATGCGCGCTCACCAAGCTTCTCTGGCTGCGCAGTCAGGGCATGGAACTCAAGAACAAAATTTGGCTGTCCGCTCCGGATTTCGTAGTCTGGAAACTTACGGGCAGGCTCGTAACCGATCCTACCATGGCCAACCGCACCTATGCCTATTCCATGGCCTTGGAGAACTGGGACCGGTCCTGGTTGGGAGAGTTCGAACTGGATCCGTCGCTTTTTGCCGAAATCCGACCCAGCGGCACGGCAGCGGGAATGGTGCATCACCAGCTGCAGCGCCCGACTGGAGTTCCTGCCGGCATTCCGGTGATTATCGCCGGTCACGACCACGTGGTGGCTTCGGTGGCAGTGGGCGCTGTCCACCCCGGCTCACTGTTTAACTCCATGGGCACAGCGGAGGCTCTGCTGGGAGCCATGGAGCAGCGGGCCTTGGGTCCCGCTGACTACCATTCCGGCCTTTCCTATGGGCCCCATGTTCTGCCCCAGCGCCTGTGTTGGATGGGTGGTATTTCGGCCTCGGGCGCATCCATCGAATGGCTGCGGCATCTTCTCAGCGATGATGCTTTGACCTACAGGGACGTGCTGGACCTGCTGTCTCAGGTTGAGCCAGGACCATCCGGTATCCTATACTTCCCGTATCTGCTGGGTGCAGGGGCACCAAAACCCGACCCCCAGGCTCGGGCAGCTTTTGTGGGCCTGCAGCGGCATCACGGAAAGGCCCACTTGCTGAAAGCGGTCCTTGAAGGCACGGCGTTCGAGTTGGAAACGCTGCGACGCACCGCCCAGGCCGTGGCTGCGATTCCCCACGATCAGATCCGGGCCGTGGGCGGGGGCACCAAAAACCCCTATTGGCTCCAGATCAAAGCCGATGTGTGCGGCTGCACATTTGCCCTGCCCCAGCTGGAAGAGGCCGTTTTGATGGGCGCCGCCTTGGTGGCAGCGGTGAATGCCGGTGATCTAGACCTAGATGACGTCGAGAACTTACCCGCCCAGTCAGGGATGCCCGTCGTGGATCCGGATCCGCAGCGCCGGCAGGCCTATCTAAAAATGTACAAAGAAGGGTATCTGCCGCTGCAGGAACCACTGCGTAGTTACAGTTGCTTGGCGGCAGCGGAGAAATGGAGATGAACGAAATGAACGAGAGGAAACGACCAAAGAATGTAGTAACACTGACGGCACTGCTGAGGCATGCGGAAGCGGACTCCTATGCTGTGGGATCTTTCTCGCCCCGTTATACTGCCATGATTCGGCCGGTTCTGCGGGCCATTCAGCAGGAGAACTCCCCGGCCATTGTCCAGATCTCCCAAAAGGAGTTCATCCGCTACGGCATTACTGCCCAGGCGTTCGCAGCAGAGTTCTACAGTTGTCTCAGGGATGAAGGGGTCACGGTGCCTGTGGCACTGCATCTAGACCATACCGTGGACTTCCCGGTGATCCGCGAAGCTATCGCCAGTGGGTTCACATCGGTAATGATTGACGCCAGCCAATGGCCCTTGGCTGAGAACATCCGCCGCACCCAAGAAGTGGTGCAGTATGCCCATAAGCACAATGTTTCCGTCGAGGCGGAGCTGGGCAAGATCGGCAACACCAACAATATCGAAACGGACAATGATGAAGAACTGTTCACGGATCCTGCCGAAGCGCGGCAGTTTGTGGAAGCCACAGCCGTGGACGCCTTGGCCGTATCCGTGGGCACCATCCACGGTGTCTATTTGGTAAAAGAGCCCCGTATCGATTTTGACCGTCTCCGTGCCATCCGCTCCCTGACACCGGTTCCCTTGGTTCTCCATGGCGGCTCCGGTGTCCCCGCAGCCATGATCCATGAGGCCATTGCGCTGCCAGGCGGTGGGATCAGCAAAGTGAATATCGCCACCGACCTGGAACTGGCACTGCTCAAACGCATCGGTCGGGAAGAGATCATGACCAACCAGGAGTGTTTGGAGCTGCCCAAGGATGTGTTAGAGCTGGGCCGCAGTGCTGTGGAGGATACAGTACGGGAAAAAATCGGGCAGTACGTTCGATCCCGGGACAAAAATTGGTATAACCCAGAAAAGGCGAGCAGGGAGGCTATCTAATGGGTCAAAAAGGTACATTACACATGATTGGGCACGCGCACTTGGATCCCGTTTGGCTTTGGCAGTGGCAGGAGGGGTTTCAGGAAGCTAAGGCTACCTTTCGTTCGGCACTGGATCGCATGCAGGAGTACGAAGACTTCCAGTTCATATCCAGTTCAGCCGCTTTCTATGAGTGGGTTGAGCAGAGCGATCCCGAGATGTTCGCCGAAATCAGGGAGCGAGTGGCGGAAGGCCGCTGGTGCTTAGTGGGCGGTTGGTGGATCGAGCCCGACTGCAACATTCCAGCGGGGGAGTCCTTTGTGCGCCAGGGTTTGTACGGCCAGCGCTATTTTCAAAGCCGCTTTGGCCGCCGAGCCACGGTGGGCTTCAATCCCGACAGCTTTGGCCACAGCGCTATGCTGCCGCAGATTTTGCAAAAGAGTGGTCTGGACAGCTACATCTTTATGCGGCCTATGCCCAACGAAAAAGGCCTGCCTGGAAGACTGTTCTGGTGGCAGGCTGCTGACGGGTCCAAGGTCTTGACCTACCGCATCCCTTACGAGTATTTGACCTGGGGCCAGGACGTGGAACATCATCTGCGGCGCTGCGCCGCTGAGCTGAAAGCACCCTTGAATGACCTTATGTGTTTTTACGGTGTGGGCAATCATGGCGGCGGCCCCACCAAGGAGAACATTGAAAGTATTCATCACTGGCAGCAGGATGACTCCCTGCCGGAACTGATCATGACCCATCCGGAAGCTTACTTTGAACACGTGCGGCAGCAAAACCTCGACCTGCCAGTGGTTCACGACGATCTGCAGCACCACGCCAGCGGCTGTTATTCGGTCCATTCTGGGATCAAAATGTGGAACCGGCAAGCGGAACAGGCCTTGGTGACCGCGGAGAAGTTTTCGCTCTTGGCCAACTGGGCACTGGATCAGCCTTACGGCGAGGGCTTTGAGCAGGCTTGGAAGAATGTTCTCTTCAACCAATTCCACGACATCTTGGCGGGTACCAGCCTGGAGTCGGCCTACGATGATGCCCAATGGATGCACGGCGAAGCCATGTCCATTGCTGGCCGCAATCTCAACTACGGCGTCCAGGCCATTTCTTGGGCCATTGACATTCCCGAAGAGGCTGAGATGAAACCGTTGGTTGTCTTCAATCCGCATTCTTGGACGGTGCAGGCACCGGTGGAGATGGAAGTCGGCCGTCTGCAGGAAGGCGCAGCCCTCTTCACCGATGATGATGTGGAGATCCCCTTCCAACGCACCCAATCTCACGCTACCGCAGGCGGGCGCAGCCGCATTTGCTTTGTGGCCGAACTACCGCCCCTGGGGTATCGGGTCTTCAAACTGCGTCTAGATCAGAAAGCAGCTCCATTTGAGCACGTCGACGCAGGACCCACCTGGATGGAAAATGCCAGGTATCGTCTGGACATCCATCCGGAAACAGGATTCCTAACGCAGCTCTTGGATAAGCAGCTGGACTATCAGGTGTTCGCAGGACCGGCAGCCCGCCCTGTGGTCATTGCTGACAATTCGGACACATGGAGCCACAATGTTCTCCAGTTCAACGACGAAGTCGGCCAGTTCCAAGGGGCAGTGGTGAAGCTGGTGGAGCAGGGCCCTGTCCGGGCTATTCTGCGGGTCCGCAGCGAGTACGGTGCTTCGTCGTTGGTACAGGATTTCATTATGTACCAGCACAAAGACCAGATCGATGTGCGAGTTACCGTGGATTGGCGAGAGCAGTTTAAACTGCTGAAGCTGAAGTTCCCGGTCAACCAAGTGTTCCGCCGGGCCACGTATGAGATTCCCTATGGAACGCTGGAGCGCCCCGTGAACGGCCATGAACAGCCTGGAGGAGCTTGGTTGGATGTGAGCGGTATTGCCGAGGGCCGCAAAGACCGCGTCGGCCTGGCCCTGCTCAACGACGGCAAATACAGCTTTGATGTCCTCAATCAGGAAATGAGCATCACTGTCCTGCGCAGTCCGATCTATGCCCACCACGATCCCATGGTTCCAGCTGAAGACGGCCACTACACTTTCATTGATCAGGGTATCCAGCGCTTCACCTACGCGATTCTTCCACATCACGGCAGTTGGGAAGAGTCTGGGGTGGTGCAGGGGGCTGCGGAGTTGAATCAAAAACCCATCAGTCTCTGGGAAACCTATCACCGAGGAACGCTGCCGCAAAAGGACACGTATCTGCAGGTGAACACTGACCAAGTGGTGGTAAGTGCCCTCAAACAGGCAGAAGACGGGGAGGACATGATCCTGCGCTGTTACGAGACCAATAAGGCTGCCGTGGACGCTGTCATTACTCTGCCCCACTGGCAGCGCACCGTTGCTGCATCCTTTGGCCCAGCGGAAATTAAGACGTTCCGTGTTCCTAAAGACCCCGACAAGCCGGTGGTGGAAACTACCATGCTGGAGGACTGATCACCCATGACAAAGGCATTCGTGCTGGAGCACATCGAGCGCTTGCTGGCAAGATACCCTGACCTTGGGCCGCTGCAGGAGCAGTTGGTGGCGGCCTTCATGCTCTGGAGCGGTAGTTACCACGGCGGCGGCAAGACGCTGGTCTGCGGCAATGGAGGCAGCGCCGCCGACAGTGAGCACATTGTGGGCGAACTGATGAAGGGCTTTCGCAAACGCCGGCCGGTGGACGCCCGCATGGCGGCAGCCCTGCGGACTGTGGCTGGAGCCGATGGCGATTATGCGGCCCAGCACCTGCAGATGGGTCTTCCGGCCATTTCTCTGGTCAGCCAGACCAGTCTGTTGACGGCATTCATTAATGATGTGGGCCCCGATCTGATGTTTGCCCAACAAGTGCTGGGGTATGGAAAACCCGGCGATATTTTGCTGGGCATCAGCACCAGCGGCCATGCTGCTAATATTAACTATGCCCTGCAGACAGCACGAGCCCTCGACATGAAGACCATAGGGCTTGCAGGACGGGATGGCGGACCGATGAAGGACTTCTGTGACGTCTGCTTGCTCGCGCCGGGGCAAGATACAGCGTCCATTCAAGAAC
>PWMW01000420.1 GCA_003559095.1 Clostridiales bacterium
AGCTTGCCGCTCACCCCCTCCAAAGACGAGGCGTATGGTCTCCGGATCGATGCGGCACAACCACCAGCGATGCCGGTCGGTCGGAGCGCGTCGCCCGCTCGCTCGCTGGGGTTCGACGAGGTCGAAGTGCTCGACCACCGGAAACGGGTCGTAGAAGAAGTGGTGCAGGAGGCGCTTCCACTCCAGGTACCAACGCGACGGGCGGAACCCCACCTCGTGATCCTCGACGGAGCGCCACCGGACGAGCAGCACGTACCTGTCGGAGAACTCGAGGCAGCGCTGCAGCTCGTGCCCCACGTAGCCGGGCATGGCGGAGATGATGCCCTGCGCCTCGGCGAAGGCGGCTTCGAACGCCTTCCCTTCACCGTCGCGGACAGAGAGCTTGGCCAACTCGAGGGTCACAGGTGTCTCGCCTCGTGCGCGCTGGCGCCACGGGCGAGCGGCGCGTGTCAGTGGTCGAGGGAAGCCTGGCTAGGGACGCTCGACGCCATCGAGCGCCGGACGCTCCCAGCGGTCCCAGATGTCGGCGTCGAGGACGTGCGCGTCGTACACGGCTCCGAAGAACGCCGGCTTGGCGGCCAGGTCGTCGTCGAAGAGCAGCGGGTACTCGGAGGCACGCCACGAGCGGCCGTCGTTGAGGCCCCAGAGGGTCACGGCATCGATGTCGCCGTGCTGGGCGTGATGCGTGCGGATGATGTCGAAGGCCTCGCGGTAGTAGCGGCCCTGCGCGACGAGGTTCGCCTCGGCGTTCGACGGGATGGTGACGTCGATCTCGGTCACGGCCTGCAGCACACGGTCCGCGACGTGGCCGTTTTCGAAGGCGAAGAGGTCGAGCGCGAGACGCAGGCCCTCGTAGGGGAAGCGCAGGCCGGCGTGGAACTGGTGGCCGACGCCGTCGAGCGGCGCACCCGCCTCGAGGAGGCGGTTGACCACCAGGAGGAGCTGGTAGCGCTTGGTCCGCGGGTTCGCCGGCTCGATCAGGCCGCGCTCGGTGTTGTAGTCGTTGATCCACAGCGTGACGCGGTCCTCGCGGCCGTTGAGGCGGCCACGGGCGTCGCCGACGTGATGAACGAAGTTGAAGTAGTGCTCGGCGGCCTGGAAGGCCTCGTAGAGGAACCAGTCGCGGTTCTCGAAGCCTCGCTCGGCGACCCAGGAGGAATCGGCGACCGGGGCGAAGATGCGCGTCCACGGCGAGTCCGGGCGCAGGTTGTGCGTGGCGTCGGCGGCGCCGCCGCCACCGTGCACGACCTCGTTGGCCACCTCGAACGAGGTGAACGGGTTGGTGTCGGAACCGAAGGGGCCGTACTCGGCGGCGATCCCGCCGGCGACGATCCCGACGTACTCCCAGATGCGACGGACCATCTCCTGTTGGTTCTCCGCGGTGGGGGCCATCTCCTGGGCGGAGTCTTCGAACGAGAAGAACCAGGCCGGCACCTGGCTGTGCCACACCAGGACGTGACCGTGGACGGTCATGCCGTGCTCCTGGGCGAAGTCGAGGATCGAGCGCGCTTCGGGATGGATGCGGAACGACTCGATGCCCGCAGACCAGGCGGTGCCGGCGCCCGGGTCGGCGGTCCACCAGGCGTCCGGCTTCATGTGGTTCTCGCCAACGAGGTGCGAGAAGTGGTGGGCGATGACCTCGCCCATCTCGTCGATCAGGTCGCGCGAGTCGACGGCCACGCCCGCGTTGATGCCCGGCAGGGTCTCGCGGAACGGCACCAGGTCGCGGTCCCACGCGAGGGCTCCAGGGACGTCGACGACGACGTTGTCGACCTGGAAGGCGGCGGTCTCACCACGGGCGCCCCCGACCCATGGGGACTCCAGGTAGAGCCGGGCCATGGTGGTGAAGGCCGGGACGACGAAGATGCCCTCGATGCGCGTCCACTCGCCGTCGGCGTCGACCGGCATGTTGGCTATCAGGTTGGTGAACGACGACGGGCCGGTCTGGATCGACAGCGTCACGAGGTCGTCCGAGACGCTTTCGGAGAAACGCACGTCGGCGGAGAACGCGAGGCGCTGACCCGGACGCACCATCTGGTCGATCTCGACCATCGGCCCCGAGCCTTGGTCCGTGCGGTCCCACACGCCGATGGCGTAGGAGGAGTCGGCACCGGGGGTCACGACGCCGAAGCCGTCGGCCTCGTTTCGGCCGAACCAGCCCTGAGCGGTGCCGTCCTCGAAGTCCCACGCGAGGCGCTCGAAGGCGACGTCGTCGCTGTCGGCCTCTGCGCCAGCGGCCAATAGGCCGGCCACCAGTATGGCCATCGTCGTGACGACAGCCGAGACTCGATACCACCGATTCCGTGATGCGTGCCGGACGTTCAGCCTGAGTGACGAAGACATGGGCTCACCCTATCGCGACGTTGGCCGGTCGCCCGGGGACGGCGAAGCGCACCGAGGACCCGGTGCTGCTCCAAGGGCACGTGGTCATCGCAATGGTTACGAGGGAGGACCCCGGACCACCCGGCCTACCCACCCGTCTCCCCACCTCCCGCCAACCCGAACCGCACCGCCACCACCCCCGCGACCTCGTCGACGCTCCGCGACCCGTCCACCGCGATGCACGCGAGCCCCAGCGCACGGACCTCATCGCCCAGCCACGCCGCGAACCGAGCGTCGCGCTCCATCCAACGCCCGAACGCGCCAGCCGGGTCCGCGCACTCGCGCAGGACGCCGCCGACCCACGGCCGCTGCGCGTAGTGGTGCGCCTGGAACTCGGCGGTGGGCACGAGCCACACCGCGTCCGCAGGACCGCCGAGCGTCGGAGCGACGTCGGCCGGCAGGATCACCGAACCCTCCACCAGGACCCGTCGGCCCCGACCGACCCGCGACAGCACCTGCTCGCGCACGAAGCCGAGATGCTCGCGGTAGCAGGCAACCACCTCGTCGAGGAGCACCTCGGGCGGCCGCGTCCAGCGCTCGTCCCAGCTGAGCGCCATCCAGCCCGACAACACCGGGTGCCTCAACGGATCGAGCTGCGCGATCAACGCGTCGAACGTGTCGTCCACGTGCACGACATCGAGGCCGAACCGCTCGCCGAGCAGCTGCGCCACCGACGACTTCCCGGCGCACGGCGCGCCACCCAACCACAGGACCGATCGCATGCTCGTCAGCATCCTGCCGTCACGCCGCCCGTGAACCCGCGCCGGCGCCTACCCCGCGTCCTTCAGCAGGCTCATCAGCAGCGCGTCGTGGTACACGCCGTCGACACGCATCGCGCGGCGCTTCACCGCCTCCTGCTCGAAGCCGAGCGCCCGGTACAGGGCGATGGCCGGCTCGTTGTCCGCACGCACCTCCAACTCGATGCGCGTGATGCCCTGGACCCACCGAACCCACGTGGGCGACAGCGTGCGCCCACCTGGGCAGGACGTCGGCCCAGCCGACCACCCGGTCCCCGTCGACCGCCATGAACTGCGCGGCGTCGTTCGCGACGCTCTCGCGCACGAACGCCTCGATCCGCTCCAGTGGCGGCGCCTCGACCTGGGCCAGGTAGCGCCGCTCCCGCGCCACGGCGTCGAGGCACGCGCGGAAGCCCTCGGCGTGGTGCTCGGCAACGGGGACGATCGCCACCGTTGCGCCCACCGCATCATTCGGCCGCGCCGGGCTCACGGCACCGCCCCCCGCTCGAGCTCCCGAAGCGCACCGGACCACGCCCGCTCCTGCCACGCGCGAGCCTCCTCCCACTCGGGGCCGCTGCGCCAACCCGAGTGGACCCGGTGGACGCGCGTCCCAGCGCCCACGGGCACGACCTCGGCGACGTGCACCACGCGGTCACTTACCGGCTCGACGAGGCTACAGGGGCTACTCAAGATCGCTCCATGGCGCCGACCGTACCCCGCGGCCGCGGAGCTCCGATGGGGCACGGCCACCACCCGGACGTCGCTACGGGGAAGAGGCCCGCGGTACCCTGTCCAGCACGTCGCGAGCGAAGGCAACCATGCGCTCGGCCTGCTTCAGGGCAGTCTTGAGGTCGGCCCTACTGACGTGGATGATCCCGTACTGCGCCTTGTCCTTCAGCTCGATGAGCCGGCGGAGCGCAGTCGATGCCTCGCGGCCGTCGGGGACGACCGTGGCAAGCAGCTCCGTGGCGTCGAGGTGATCGTCGCCGCGTGAACGCCGTCCGAGGGCGCTACAGCAGGCCGCGTCGGATGCGGCGATGCCTGCAAGTACGGCCAGGGAGGCCGCTACGCTCCAGAACGCCGCTTCGGGTTCGTCGTCGATCAGGCGCGCCACGTCGAGGAACTTCTCCGCCGAGGCGAGACGCGTGCGAGCGTCCTGGAGACCACACGGCTGCGTGCGCGTCCCGCGACGCGGGCTCATGGGATGTCGCCGGCGAGAAGCTCGTGCGCGGGCGGCCCCTGCAGGGTGATGGCCTCGCGCTCGAGTTCCCTGACCACGGGCGGCCGCTCGCGTGCCAGCCGGGCCACGTCGTCCAACGAGATGTCTGCGAGGCTGGCACGATTGCCGGTCCATCTCTCGATGCGGGTCGCCAGGCGGTCGAGCTGTTCGCGCCAGCCGGGATCATCGGCCGGCACATCCGTGGGACGCACCAGGAACAGGTCGATGTCGCTACGGGTGTCGCCATCGCCGCGTGCCGCGGAGCCGAAGAGCGAGGCGTGGAACGGCCGGAGGGACCACGTCGCGAGTTCGCCGCGGATGCGTTCGACCAGGCGACGCCGCAACGTGATCAGCACCTCGAGGGGCTCGCTCGCGAGGTGCTCGCGGTTCAGGCGGTACAGCAGCGCCGCGCCGGCGCCGGCCTCGCGGGCTTCGACCACCCCGTGCTCGACGAGCCGCCGGAGCACGCGAGCGACGGTACTCCTCGGCTGCCCACCGATGCGCGCCACCTCGCG
>PWMW01000162.1 GCA_003559095.1 Clostridiales bacterium
AATATATTAGCATCTTTTTGGTCTGCCGTCAATTGGAAAATGGCTGGTAAACGCCTTTACATTGAAAGAATTTAATGTTAAATTTTTTGGTATTTATTCGCATTACCGAGTTCGTCGATATCTATCGATCCCACACATTCTGTGCTATAATGGACAAGAAACGAGGTGAAGGAACGTGCAGTCCCGCTCAAATCTTTACCACGGGGGTAATGAAGGCTTCATCTGTGAACAGTGCGGCCATGATGTGGTACCGCTGGCCAACGGCAGCGCTCGCAATCACTGTCCCATGTGCTTTTATTCGAAACACTTGGATCAGACACCTGGCGATCGCTCCTCAGACTGTGGGGGATTGATGAGACCCACTGCTGTAGAGCCACACACGAAAAAGGGATACCAGTTGGTCCATGAGTGTCTGCGGTGCGGAGCACAGCGACGGAACAAGTTGGCCCTTGATGATCCTGCCCAACCCGATAGATTAGAGACGCTGCTGGATATGTTCCGAGCCAACGCCCAAGGCCGCTGAAGGCCTTAGGAGCGTTGGCGCATGCTCGTTGGCAGAGACTACTGCAGAACGCGGAAAGACAGAGAGGATGATGTGATAATGACTGTAGATTACCGAAACCAGAATGCACAAGGGCACTGTTGTCACCGGAGGCACGACACATCATCCTAGATCCATGGTCTAGGTAACGATCGGTGATGTCGGCCTCCATGTTCAACGTAGAGAATTGGAGGAATAACGACATTGAACCATTCTTTGGAACAATTGGGCTGGAGCACCTATGTGCGTTCGGTTCCGGAAGCTGCCGCCTACCAGCAGCAGCGCTTAGGCCGTATTTCGGCGCAGTTCAAAGGCGCCGTGCGGATTTTGGCACCCACAGGATCCTGCTTAGCCAAACCCAGCGGCCGCTTGATCTATCGAGCCCAGCGCCGGGACGAACTGCCTGCTGTGGGTGATTGGGTTGTCTACCGTCAAGAAGGCAGTGACTCCAACGGTTTTGTTGAGGAGATCCTGCCGCGCAAGAGCAAATTTTCCCGCAAGGAAGCAGGAGACATCACCGAAGAACAGATCGTGGCCGCTAACATTGACACCGTATTTGTGGTGATGTCATTGAACCGTGACTTCAATGTGCGGCGTCTTGAACGCTATCTGGTGGCCGCTTGGGAGTCAGGTGCTGACCCGGTTTTGGTCTTGACCAAGGCTGATCTCTGTGAGGACGTGGAAAGCTGTCTGCGAGACGCTGCAGGCGTGGCGGCGGGAGTCCCGCTGCTGGTGACCAGTTCCGTAACGGGTGAAGGCCTGCAGGAACTGGCAGTTCACTGTACGTTGGGGAAAACTGCAGCCCTGCTCGGTTCATCGGGGGCAGGCAAGTCCACGCTGATCAACCACCTCTTGGGTAATGACCAGCAGCGAGTGCAGGAGATCCGCGCTGACGACCAGCGAGGACGCCATACCACGACCCATCGCGAGCTATTCATCATGGAAGACGGCGGAATTCTAGTGGATACCCCGGGCATGCGGGAACTGCAGTTGTGGGATTCGGACCATGGACTGGACACAGCCTTTCAGGACGTGGAAGCGTTGGCGGCCCAATGCCAGTTCGCTGACTGTCAGCACGCCAGTGAGCCCCATTGTGCCGTGAAGCAGGCTTTGGCCGATGGCACCCTGGCAGAGGAACGTTTTGCCAGTTACCAGAAGCTCCAGGCCGAATTGGCCTATCTCAAGCGCAAAGAGGATGTCCGCGCCATGCAGGCCAACAAGCAGTTCTGGAAACAGGTGGCCAAGAGCGGCGCAGCACACAAACGGCAGCGCTACTAAAGACAACCCCCAAAACCAAGTGGTTTTGGGGGTTTATGTCACAACTGGTTGCTGGTCGGCGGCATGACCAGCCACAGAATGAGGTAAAGGATCAAACCTGACCCGTACACCAGCACGGCAATCAGCCAAATGACGCGTACGATTGTTGGGTCAATGCCAAGATACTCAGCTAAGCCGCCGCAGACGCCGGCAAGTTTTTTATCTTGGGAACGGGTCAAACGCTTGGACATGGGCGGTCATCCTCTCTTTGGGGTCTCTGTTTAGTATATCACAGCTGGCTTGGGAAGAAAATGTGATTTTTCTGCTTTTTGACCATGGAAACACCGGAGCTCCCGTTGGGCACTCCGGTGTTCCTCTATCCAGCAAACTAAGGGACAGGATTTTGCGGCGGTTTGCCCGTCAGTACGGCTGCCACGTCCTCAGCAACCATCCAAGCCATCTTTTCCCGAGTACTGCGGGAAGCGCTGGCAGCGTGGGGAGCCAGAACCACATTAGGCAGTTCCTGCAGGCCAGCGGTAATGGCAGGTTCCCATTCGTAAACGTCCAAAGCGGCACCGGCGATCACGCCCTGGCGGAGGGCGTCCACCAATGCTAGCTCATCGACAACGGGACCCCGTGCCGTATTTACCAAGATGCTGGTAGGCTTCATCTTCTGCAGCTCGTCGGTGGAAATCAGGTGTCTTGTCTCGGGAGTTAGAGGGCAGTGCAGAGAAAGAAAATCCGCTTGTGTAAGCAGCTGCTCCAACTCTACAAACTGTAGATTCAGATCATGTTCAAGTTCCGCCGACAACCGGGTGGGATTGTGGTACAAGACCGTCATGGAAAACCCGCGGGCCCGTGCCGCCACGGCCTGCCCAATGCGTCCAGCGCCGATGATACCCAACACGGAGCCATACACATCTTGACCGAGCAGAAGTTCCGGTTCCCAACCGGTGAACTGACCATCTCTGGTCAATTGGTGGCCTTCTGCAATTCGACGCGCCGCCGCCATCAACAAGGCCCAAGCAAAGTCGGCGCTGGTTTCCGTAAGCACGTCGGGGGTGTTGATCACTTGGATGCCGTTGGTGCGAGCCGCATCCACATCGATATTGTTGTAACCCACGGCATAGTTGGCGACAGCCTTCAGCTGCGGACATTTTGCCAAGGCCGCAGCATCCATGGGATCACTGAGGAGCGTGATCAGTCCCTGCAGTGAGGGCCCTTCTTGTTCCAGCCATTGCTGAAACGTCTGCTTTTCGGGATCTCGGATAGCGACCTCAAAACGCTGTCCCAACCAGTCCAGGGCCGGACCAGGTAGGGGATAGGTAACACCAATGCGTACTTTCGTCATAGAACTCAACTCCTGTATAATTGTTTGCAGCTGCAGACAAACACAGCCTGCGGCGGCAGGCTGTGGGCTGGGATTATTTGGCTTTGCCAATCTGCGAAGACATCTCATCGCCCCAGAGGTTCTCCAGAACAGACTTCACTCGCTTATACACAAAATACGTCAGAACTGAGCTGATTAAGCCCTTCGTTAAGTTGAATGGAGTCACAACCCGCAGGATCATGTCCATCACGATCTCTTCGGGAACACCCCAGATGGGCAAAATTACGCGATTGGTCGGAATCATGACCACAGTCATGGCCAGCGAACCAATGAGCAGCGCCACGGCAGCTCCTTTGCGGGACCGATGGCGGGAATAGTACAGCGATGCAAAGAACACAAAACTGCCGGATGCCATGAAGTTTTGGAAAGCGCCAATGGGGCCGGAGACTCCTTTGACAAAGAGATAGATAAATGCTTTGACAAAGACCATGGCAGCTCCAGCCACGGGCCCAAACCAGAACCCACCGATCAACATGGGCACGTCACTGGGATCATATTTAAGGAAGTCAGTGAACAATGGTATTTGAATGGTGACCATCAGCAGTACAGCCAAAGCCACCAAAACAGCCATATTCACAAGCCGGCGTGTCTTCGATTGCATGAACATACCTCCGTTCAGCGTGCTTCTGAGCAAACGGAATACGATTCCAACGCAGCAGCATTGGCGGCCCGGGGCCGAGAATCGCGAATACCCGCAGTCGGGGCTTGCTCGCAACCTGCATCCGTTTGCTTGCTTTCTTAAGAATAGACTGGCGGCTTCAGTTTTGTCAACCACTTTTGCAGGGTTTGTCATCTCTTTGACGAATTGGATAGACATGATGGCTTCGTCGATGCACAAGCAGCGGCGCCGTCCCGGGTATTCCGGGCCGCGTCGCATTTCGCGATCCGCCTAAGGTAGGTGAAGTGGTGAATGTCCGACATTATCGTAATGGCGAATCAAAAGGGCGGCGTGGGCAAAACCACGACTACCTTTAATCTCGGCGTAGCGTTGGCCGACATCGGCCAACGAGTCCTATTGGTAGATCTAGATCCGCAGGCCAGCTTGACCCTGTACGCCGTCTATGAACCAGATGACCTCCAAACGACCATGTACCAGTGTCTTCTGCGGGACATTGCCCCCAAGGAGGCGCTGCTCACCACCGAACATGGACCCGACCTGCTGCCGGCCAATCTTGATTTGTCGCTGGTAGAGTTTCACCTAATGAATGCGGTGGCTCGGGAACGGCGGGTCACGCGTATCCTCAACCATGTACGGCAGGACTACGATTTCGTCCTTCTGGACAGCCAGCCCTCGCTGGGGCTTTTGACCCTCAACGCCCTGGCCGCATCGGATCGTGTCATTATCCCGGTGGCATGCGAGTATTTGAGCCTCCGGGGCACAGCCGCGCTGCTGAAGTTGATCCATAAGGTCAAAGGCCAGCTCAATAGCGCTCTGACCATCGCCGGTATTTTACCGACACTCTTCGACAGCCGCACCGTTCACGGCCGCTTTATCTTGGAACGGCTTTCGCAGGAGTTTCCCAACATCCACATCTATCCCCACACCATCAACCGCAGCATTCGCTTTGCCGAAAGCGCCGCCGAACGTAGACCCATCTTTGAACAAAAGATCCAGGTCCCCGGAGCTCTAGCCTATCGCGAGCTGGCCCGGGATTTGGTAAAGGCTGCTGATGCGCACATCGGTCCCTAAGGAGGCGAGCCTGTGTACTGCAGACGGATTTTCCTGCTGCTGCTGCTGATCGCGGTTGGTACGGTCTCGGCTGCTGCAGCACCGCTGACCATAGACTTCGTGGACGTGGGCCAAGGCGATGCGGTGGTCATCGTAACCGCTGACGACACCGTGCTTTTGCTTGACGGTGGCACGGAACCCGCTGGCCGAGACCAACTGATTCCACATTTGGAGCGTCTGGGGATCAACCGCATTGACATCGTCATCGCAACGCATCCCCACGCAGACCATATTGGAGGCCTGATCCCGGTACTGGAACGCTTTCCCGTGGGTCAGGTTTACGCCGATGGACAGCTTCACACCACCCGAACCTATGAACGGTTTTTGGAGGCGATCCTAACTCGTGGGATACCATTCTACCTGGCCCGAGCCGGGAATCTCCTGACCGTCCCCGGCATCGACAGGGTGGAGTTTTTGCATCCCACAGATGATTTTCTGGAAGGACTCAATGACAACTCCGTTGTAGTCCGTTTGGAACACGCCGGGGTTCAGGTGCTTTTTACAGGAGATTTGGAGACCGCTGGGGAGCAGGCCCTGCTCAACCGTGGAGCCAATGCTGCCGCTGATGTTCTGAAAGTAGGCCACCACGGCAGCAGGACCAGTACCACCGAGCCCTTCCTGGCCGCAGTCGACCCCAGCTATGCCATTATCTCGGCCGGCGCAGGCAATCGCTATGGGCATCCCCATGACGAAGTGGTGCAGCGTTTGGAACGGACCGGAGCCAACGTCTACCGTACCGATAAGCACGGTACGATTCGTCTGCTGATCGCAGCAGACCACTGGCAGCTAGAACCTCTGCAGGCCGTGGCCGACCAGGCCGCAGGGCAGGCCAGTGGGATCCGGATCCGTCATGCCTCTGTCGAGGAACTGCAGTCCATTCCCGGTATCGGCCCTGTATTGGCGGAGCGCATGGTCCAGTACCGCCGCGAACATACCATCACAAGTTGGGAAGATCTGCTGGATATTCAAGGTATCGGTCCGGCAACCTTGGAACGCATCCGGGAACACGCTGTCTTATAATGGCCGGAGAAGGGATCTCTGCGGCTGACGGGCTCAGACCGCCCGTCTCATGCCTTTCGACACTGAGGCCCGGAAACGGGACTGCAAAAGAGCAAAAAAAGCCCAGGAGTGGTCTTGGCAGACCAGCCCCGGGCAGCTGATGAGGTGATACAATGAGCGAACCCACCAAAGCGTGGAAGGCCGTAGTTGACCGCATTGAAGGCGCCACGGCGGTAGTGCTGGTCGGCGAGGCGGAAACGCCTGTAGATATTCCGGTGATGCTGCTCCCGGACGGGGTCCAGGAAGGTTCGCACCTGCGAGCAGCTTGGCAGTTGGACCCCAAAGCTACCCAAGCGGCAGAGACAAGGGTCAAAAGCTTGCTGGAACAGCTTCTGGCTCAGACGAACTCTCAGAACTCTGAAGAACACGATTGAGCAGAGCCTGCATGGCCTGCCGCCGATCATGGGTGGCGTCCTCATGGACCACTGCACGTACAAAGGACCCCGCCGTGGTTACACGAACGATGTCACCTTCTGCCCAGCGGCGGGAGGTGGCTTTTTTGACCTCTAGCGTCCGCTCCGACGCCACAGCCTCCATGTGCCACCAGTCACCACAGCCGCGATCCACGGCAAACAACTCCGTTCCATAAGGATGCGGACCGGTAAACAGCGTCCCTAACAGGGCCAGGGTGAAGAACCAAATCATGGCATCTCCTTTCCCTCCCTTTGGCACACATATACTTCGTGAGCGGGGAGGAATACCCTTTGAATAAAGAGAAATTTATGTTGTTAAATTTCTAACAAACCCCTTGAGTCTAGCCTGTGAATCTGCTATACTGTGCATGTGAAAACAATCACGATAATCTGCTGTTGTGCAGATATTGGGAGGGAACTTCATGTCCATCCTGCAGACCCATGGAAACAACTGTCGAGATTGCTATAAATGTATCCGGTATTGCCCGTTGAAGGCCATTGGCTTTGCCGAAGACCAAGCGGCCATTATCGATGAGCAGTGCCTCTATGATGGCCTGTGTACCCATGTCTGTCCCCAGGGATCGAAGGAAATCCTCTCGGAATTTTCTACTTTGGAAACCTGGGCAGACAACGGCGAACAGATCGTCTTTTTGATGGGCCCCAGTTATCTGGGCCTGCGCGATGATCCATTCCGTCTGAATGCTGCTGCACAGCGTCTCGGCGTGGCTCGCATCGAAGAAACTGCCTGGGCCGTGCCCGACGTCAGCGCTCGTTACTGGCAGGACGAGCAGAAGTTCCCGGGTTTGGTCAGTGCCTGTCCAGCATTGGTGCGATTGGTGGAGGTTCATTATCCAAAGCTGCTGCCGCACTTACTGACAACGGTTTCACCCATGGTAGCTCATGGCCGCTCGGTCAAGCAGCGTTATCCCGGAGCCAAGACAGTTGTCATCGATTCTTGTGTGGCCCGCAAATGGGAGCAACAGCATTTTCCAGCGGATGTGGACTTGGTGTTGACATTCCAAGAGCTCTATCGGGGTCTGCGCAAACACGGCATCAACGTCCGTTCCCAGATCCCCGCCAAACCTGATATATCTGGAAGTTCCACGGCTCGGCAGTTCCCCTTGGAGACCGGCTGGGAACGTTCCTGGCAGGGAAGTGACATCCAAGGCAAGACCTGGGCTGTCAGCGGATTCCAAGAGTGCATTGACTTTTTGGAAGCACTGCAGTCGGGCAGCATTCAAGGACAGTGGGCCAATCTGATGCTGTGTCCGGGCGGCTGTCTTGGTGGCGCCGGCTGGAATGACTACGACAAAGTGTATGTGCGACAATCGCGCCTCATGAGCCGTCTCAGCTCCCATCGCACGGACGACCGTCCCACTTGGGAGCCGGTTCCCCTAGAACGAAAGTTTTCCCCGGCGGGCTATCAGCGACAGCGGGTAGCTGAGGGGGACATCCATGATCTCTTGGTAAAAGACGGAAAAGAAGCCCTGAAGGATCAGCTGGACTGCGGCGCCTGCGGTTATGACTCCTGTCGGGAGATGATCGTGGCTGTCCTGCAGGGGAAGGCCCAGCTGGACATGTGCATTCCGGCCAGTCGTACCCAAGCGGAGACCATGTCCAACATCATCATTAAGGCAACGCCCAATGGCATCATCGTGGTAGACCCGGAACTGAACATCCTATCGGTGAATCCCGCCGGCGAGAAGATGTTCCAATGTCGGAACCAAGACGTTACCGGTGCCCATTTGTCCGAACTCATCGATCCGGCAGACTTTCAGCGAGTGCGGGATGAGCAGCGGATGGTAGTCGGTAACAAAACCTATGAAATCCTTGGCCTCAGCGCCCGGCAGCTGATCTTCCCGGTGGAAGGCCGTGACGTCGTCATTGGCATCTTTGTGGATATTACAAAGGAACAGCAGCGGGATGCGGAAATGCAGCATCTAAAGAATGAAACCCTGCAGCGGGCGGGCGAAGTGATCGAAAAGCAAATGCGCGTCGCTCAGGAGATCGCAGGACTGCTCGGTGAGACCACAGGAGAGACCAAAATCCTCTTAACCCAGCTGATGCATCTCATGGACAAAGAGTCCGATGCTGACGAAGGGGGGAATAACCGTGTTCGTGGAACGAGCTTACGCGGCGGTGAACAAGAGCGGTGAAGAGCTCTGCGGTGACCAAGTAATTCTGGCCGAAACACCGGATTCCGTCATCGCCGTCCTTTCCGATGGATTAGGCAGTGGTGTCAAGGCCAATATCCTAGCTACCATTACCACAAAGATCATCAGCACCATGCTCAAGGGCGGTGCTTCCCTGGAGGAAGTGGTGGATACGTTAGGAAGAACGCTGCCACTGTGTCAGGTGCGCAACTTGGCCTATTCAACATTCACCATTGTACAGGCGTTCTACTCGGGTAAGGTCTACGTGGCGGAGTTCGACAATCCCAGCACCATCTGCGTGCGGGATGGACAGCCTTACGAGATCCCTCGCCGCAGTCGCTCCATTGGCCACCTGGAGGTGAATGAAGCCAGTTGGAACGCATCCTTAGGTGATACCTTAGTGGCCATGAGTGACGGCGTTGTCCATGCTGGTATCGGCCAAACCTTGGATTTTGGCTGGCTCCCGGAAAAGGTTACTCGTTACGTTTCGGCCTTGAGCCGCCGGCAGATCTCATCCCAAGAAATATGCCAGCGCATTCTGCAGCAGGCACAGACCCTACAGCAGGGCCGAGCCCGCGACGACACATCGGTGATGTGCCTGCGGCTGCGGGAAAAACACACCCTAACGGCGGCTGTGGGACCTCCGAAAAACCCCGGTGATGATAGTGTTGTAGCCCGGCTGCTGTGGGATGAACAGCAGACTCGCGTCATCTGCGGCGGCACCACTGCCCAAATCATTGGCCGGGAATGGGACAAACCGGTGGAGATTGACATGGAAAGTATGATGCAGACGCTGGACGAAGATGTACCACCCATGGCAGCCATGGATTCCGTAGAGTTGGTCACGGAGGGCATCATCACGCTGTCGCGAACCTTGTCGTACATCAAAGCCGGCGAAATTCCCGAGAAATGCAACGGAGCGGTCCGCTTAGCTATGCAGCTGATCCAGGCTGATGAAATTACCTTCCTGGTAGGCGGCGCCATCAATCCCGCTCACCAAAACCCGGACCTGCCCCTGCCCTTGTCCCTCAAACAGCAGGTCATCCAGGAACTGGCCTCCGAACTTCAGTCCTGGGGAAAAATCGTGCATCTGCAGTACTTCTAGCAGCCCAATGGCCACGGCGCCCCAGGATTCCCAGCAAGCGCCCGGCTAGAATCCTCATGAATCATCAATGGGAGGTTATCCGATGAACCAAACACTGGTACAGCCCGAAGAACACAACGGTATCGAGTTCGTGGAACAGAGTGCCGCCAAGTGGGGCAAGGACGCCAGCGCTCTCATACCCATTCTGCAAGATATTCAGACTGCCTATCGTTATTTGCCAGAGCAGCTGTTGACCCACGTGGCCACGGCTTTGGAGCTGCCCCCGGCCTCCGTCTACGGCGTCGCTACCTTTTATGCTCAGTTCTCCTTGGATCCCAAAGGCAAGTATCTGATCAAAGTCTGCGACGGCACCGCCTGCCACGTGCGCAAATCCATGCCCGTATATGAAGCTATTCGCAAACGCGTCAAATTGGTGGATGGCAAAAGCACCACCGATGACATGCAGTACACGGTGGAGACTGTATCCTGCTTGGGCGCCTGCGGATTGGCACCCGTGGTTACCATCAACGACAAGGTGTATGGCCAGATGACACCCGACGCGATCACAACCATCATCGACATGTTGGAAGAGCAGGCGGAAGGAGAGGTTTAGATGATCCGTACCATCGAAGACTTACACAATGAACGGCAGCGTTTCCAAACAGCCGTGGGCAAGCAAACGGCCAATCTCTTAGTCTGCGCCGGCACGGGCTGTGTGGCCAGCGGCTCTTTGGAAGTGTACGAGGCCATCAAGGCAGCGCTGCAGGAACAGAATGTGTACGCTACCATTGATCTGCTGCTGGAGGATGGACCGCACCAAGATGGCATTACCACAGTGAAGAGCGGCTGTCATGGCTTCTGCGAAATGGGTCCCTTGGTGCGAGTGGAGCCTGCGGGTGTTCTCTACACCAAAGTTCAGGTCAGCGACGCCGCCGAGATTGCCAGTGCCGTGCGCGACCAGACCGTAGTGGAGCGCCTCTTATATAAGCACCCCAGTACCGGTGAAATCTACCCGAAGGAAGACGAAATTCCCTTCTACAAGTATCAAACCCGGGTGGCTTTGGCCAACTGCGGCCATATTGATCCCGACGATATTCGCGCATATATCGGCCATGATGGCTATTCTGGTGCTGCCGCAGCACTGAGCCAACCGCCGGCTGAGGTGGTGCAGCAGGTGCTAGACGCCAACCTGCGAGGTCGCGGTGGCGGCGGGTTCCCCGCAGGCCGCAAATGGAGCATAGCCGCTGGCGTGGAAGCGGACCAAAAGTACATTATCTGCAATGGCGATGAAGGTGATCCCGGTGCCTTCATGGACCGCAGCGTCATGGAAGGTGATCCTCACCGTGTCATTGAGGGCATGCTCATCGCCGGTTACGGCATCGGAGCTACGCAGGGTTATATCTATGTGCGAGCTGAGTATCCCCTGGCTGTGCAGAGACTGCGCAAAGCATTGGCTGATGCTGAAGCTTACGGACTCTTGGGAGAGAACATCCTGGGCAGTGGTTTTACGTTCCGGCTTAAAGTTAAAGAAGGCGCCGGCGCCTTTGTCTGTGGTGAAGAGAGTGCTCTGATTGCATCCATTGAAGGTGAACGAGGTATGCCCCGGCCAAAACCTCCCTTCCCGGCGGTTAGCGGCCTCTGGGGAAAGCCGACCATTATCAACAACGTCGAAACCTTGGCCAATGTTCCGGATATTCTCCGCCGTGGTGTAGCTTGGTTCCGAGATCTGGGAACTCCATCATCGCCGGGAACGAAGACCTTCGCCCTCACCGGCGAAGTGGCTAATACAGGGTTGATCGAAGTGCCCATGGGACTTACCGTTCGCGATGTGGTCTTTAAGATTGGCGGCGGCATTCGCAACAACATGCAGTTCAAAGCGGTGCAGATCGGTGGTCCTTCGGGCGGTTGCTTGACCGAAGACCATCTGGATCTTCCCCTGGATTACGATTCTTTGCAGCAGGTGGGAGCCATGATCGGCAGCGGCGGCCTTGTGGTTATGAATGAAGAGACCTGTATCGTGGAAGTTGCCCGCTTTTTCATGGAGTTCACGCAGAACGAATCCTGTGGCAAATGTGTGCTCTGCCGGGAAGGGACACGGCGCATGAAAGAAATTCTCCAGAAAATCGTCGAAGGACGGGGAGAAGTGAGCGATCTGGCACTGCTGCAAGAAATCGGTGAATCGGTGCAGGCCGCATCCCTCTGCGGCTTGGGCAAGACGGCCCCTAACCCCGTGCTGACCACCATGGAATACTTCCGGGATGAGTATCTGGCCCATGTGGAAGCGAAGCGCTGCCCAGCTGGTGTTTGTGCGGGATTGAAGACCTTTGCCATTGTGGCGGAAGCGTGTCGCGGCTGCACCAAGTGCGCCCGTATCTGTCCTGTGGACGCCATCTCAGGCAAAGTCAAGGAACCTTTCGTCATTGACACGGAAAAATGTATCAAGTGCGGCGCCTGCGTAGAAGCCTGCAAATTCGATGCCGTGGTGGAGGTGGCTTAATGAAAACGATGCTGATTGACGGACGCGAAGTAACGTTCAACGGGGAAGACAATGTTTTACAGGTTATTCGAGCCGCAGGCATCGACCTGCCAACATTCTGCTATCATTCCGAACTCAGTGTGTACGGCGCCTGCCGGATGTGCATCGTAGAGATCAACGGCAAGGGCATTCAGGCAGCCTGCCATACACCTCCCGAAGCGGATATGGACGTCAAGACCAATACTGCTCGTCTGCGGAAAATTCGTAAGATGGCCCTGGAGCTGCTGTTGGCCAATCATGATCGCGACTGCACAACCTGTGATCGCAACGGCACCTGCAAACTGCAGGAACTATACCAGCGTTTCGGTGTCCGTGATATTCGTTTCGGACATCGCGACCTGAAAAGCCCCATCGACGATAGCAGTGCCGCCTTGGTGCGGGATCCCAACAAGTGTATCCTCTGCGGCGATTGTGTCCGCACCTGTCGGGAAGTGCAGGGCATTGGGGTTTTAGACTTTGCCCACCGCGGCAGCAAAATGACCGTTTCACCGGCCTTCAACCGCGACTTAGATACCGTGGAATGCGTCAACTGCGGTCAGTGTGCGGTGGTTTGTCCCACCGGCGCTCTCGTAGTCAAGTCCGAAGTGGCCAAGGCTTGGAATGCCATCCATGACCCCGAAACCACGGTGATCGTTCAGGTTGCACCAGCGGTTCGCGTCAGTTTGGGTGAAGAGTTCGGTCTGGAAGCGGGCCGTTCGGTAATCGGGCAGTTGTCCACAGCCCTCAAGCAGATGGGTATCGACAAGGTTTTTGATACCAGTTTTGCCGCAGACCTAACCGTGATGGAAGAAAGCAGCGAATTTCTCGGCCGTTTCCAACGGGGTGAGAAACTGCCGCAGTTCACCTCGTGCTGTCCGGCCTGGGTCAAGTATGTGGAACAGTACCATCCCGATGTCATTGGACACCTCTCATCGTGCCGGTCACCCCAGCAGATGTTCGGGTCGTTGGCGAAGAAGTTCTATGCCCAGGATTTGGGCGTAGATCCGAATAAGCTTTTTGTTATGAGCATTATGCCGTGTACGGCCAAAAAGTTTGAAGCGGGGCGCGCCGAGTTCACCACCGCTGGACAACCTGACGTGGACGTGGTCATTACAACCCAAGAGTTGGCCCGCATGATCCGCGAGTCTGGCATCGACTTTGCCCAACTGGAGCCCACATCCTTGGATATGCCCTTTGGCTTCACCACCGGGGCTGGTGTGATCTTCGGTGTCACCGGTGGGGTCTCGGAAGCGGTTCTGCGACATGCTTACGAACAGGTCACCAAGAAGGATTTGAGTCAGGTGGTCTTCAAGCAAGTACGGGGCTATGAAGGTGTGAAGCGCGCAGTCGTTGATCTGGATGGCACCACGGTCCGCATCGGTGTGGTTCATGGCTTGGCCAACGCCGGACAGCTGCTGAAGGCCATCAAGGACGGTACCGAAGAGCTGGATCTGATCGAAGTCATGGCCTGCCCGGGCGGCTGCGTGGGTGGAGCCGGTCAACCCATAACCAACCAGATGACACAGGCAACACACACGCGAGGTCAGGGGCTGTACAAGGAGGATCAACTGCTGCAAATGCACAAATCCCAGCAGAATCCGATGGTGAACAGTTTTTATGAGCGCTGGCTGGAAGGGCCCGGCAGTGAGGGCGCCCACGAGGCGCTGCACACCACCTATGGTTCACGACGACGTGTCCAGGACGACAGTCTCGAGCTGACACATCAGCCCAAGGCATCCGTGGATGTTCAGGTCTGTGTGGGAACTAGTTGCTACCTCAAGGGTTCTGTGGATCTACTGAAGAATCTCAAGCTGCAGATGACCAAAGGTGATTTGGAGGATGAAGTCAAGCTGCGGGCCGCCTTTTGCTGCCAGCAGTGCGCCGAGGGGCCGATGGTGATTGTTGGAGAGACAGTTCTCAACAAAGTGACGCCGCAGCGCCTGCCGGACGTGGTCGGTGAGATTAAAGACCAGGTCAAACGTCAGCGGCTGGGTCGCTGACCTTCAAAGACCAGACTTGTCCCTGATGATTATCGCCCATTGGACACTGCAAGCAAGACCATCGAGAGCCGCTCTCGATGGTCTTGCCGCGTCTGGTGACTACTGGCCACTGGGCGTTGGAGGCGGACCACAAATATCCGATGGTTTTGCCGAAGGCGGCAGGAACAAAACGTTCTGAAAGCGAACAATGAAGAGATATCCATAGGACAGCAGATGGGAGGTTTTTTGCGTTGAGATATGCGATTATTGGCGGTACCGGTGTCTATGATCCGCAGCTCCTGACGGGCATCCGTTCCGAAACAGTCACAACGCCGTATGGTTCGGTTCCGGTGACCGTAGGCAGCTATGAGGGCCTTGAGATTGCCTTCATGGCTAGGCATGGGCAGGATCACAGCATCCCGCCGCACCGCATCAACTACCGGGCGAACATCTTTGCCCTGAAAAAATTGGGCGTCCAGCGCATCCTGGCCACCAATGCCGTAGGTTCGGTGAACCGTAATATGAAACCAGGCCATTTTGTCGTGGTGGATCAGTACCTGGACTTTACCAAGACGCGGGATCACACCTTTTTTGATGGTGGTGAAAACCCCGTAGTCCACACGGACGTTACAGACCCCTATTGCCCCGAGATCCGCGCCAGTCTTTTTCGATCCGGGCGTGAACTGGATTTGGACATCCATGAGCGCGGTTGTTATGCATGCTTTGAAGGGCCTCGGTTCGAGACGGCTGCCGAGATTCGCATGACCAGTATCCTTGGGGGGGACCTAGCTGGCATGACCGGTGTCCCTGAAGCCACACTGGCCCGAGAAGCGGGCATGTGCTACAGTACGGTGGCCATGGTGACCAACATGGGGGCTGGCATCGCTGCTGAACCGTTGAGCCACGAAGAGGTGGTTGCGATCATGGGACAAAACACTGCAAACCTCAAAGGACTGCTGATGAAGGCCCTTTTGCATATCCCTGAAACATGCGGATGCGGCTGCAGCCTCGGGAAAACACCGTTGACCGGTCTTTAAGCCATCAGCTCCTGGCTCTGGGTCAGGAGCTTCTCTGTGGAGGTATGATATATGAAGAAGTTACGCGTGGCTGTGGTGGGTTATGGCAACATTGGACGCTACGCTGTGGAAGCGGTGACCGCTGCTCCCGACATGGAGTTAGCTGGTGTCATCCGCCGACAGGCAGGGCCCGGCGTAGCCCAGCCCGCGGCATTGCATGGTATTCCCGTTGTGCAGTCGGTATCCGACTTGGACAGTGTAGATGTGGCGCTTCTCTGCACACCGACCCGTTCCATCCCGCAGACTGCCGCGGAACTTTTGTCCCAAGGAATCTGTACCGTGGACAGCTACGATATTCACGGTTCGTTGGCAGACATGCGCTTGGAGCTGGATCCAGTGGCCAAGGCGCACGGCAGTGCGGCCATCATTGCCGCCGGGTGGGACCCCGGTACCGACTCGGTGGTACGGGCTCTGTTGGAGATCATGGCACCGGCTGGTATTACCTACACCAACTTCGGCCCGGGGATGAGCATGGGACATTCCGTGGCTGTAAAAGCATTGGATGGCGTCAAGGATGCTCTTTCATTGACCATTCCTGTGGGCACCGGTATTCACCGGCGCATGGTGTATGTGGAGCTGGATGGTAGTGCTGACGAGCAGGCGGTGGTGGAGGCGGTGAAGACAGACCCGTACTTCATCAATGACGAAACCCACGTCGAGGTCGTGCCGGATGTGGCCGCCCTCATTGACATGGGACACGGAGTTTCCATGGAACGGCGCGGAGTCTCCGGCGCCACCCACAACCAGCGTTTCACGTGGGATATGCGCATCAACAACCCTGCCCTGACATCACAGATCATGTGCGCAGCAGGGCGGGCCGTGGCCAGACAGCAGCCTGGTGCTTATACCATGCTGCAGATACCTCCCATTGACTTCATGCCGGGCGATGACGATGACATCATTCGCCGTTTGGTCTGATGATCCGGGATACTATGTTGTGGACCTACAGTGCACGGGTTTGACTAGGCTTGGCGCAAGCTGTCAATACTGTTGAACGAAAGTACGGTTTTTGGGAGGTAAGATCAATGGACACAGTTCGCGTACGGTTCGCCCCAAGCCCCACAGGCTTTTTGCATGTAGGCGGGGCAAGAACCGCCTTATTTAACTGGCTTTTGGCTCGCCAGCAGCAGGGTGTTTTTGTTCTGCGCATTGAGGATACGGATATGGCCCGGTCCACCGCAGCTTCGGTGGAAGGGATTTTGGAAGGAATGCGCTTCTTGGGTATGGATTGGGATGAAGGGCCCGAACAGGGCGGCAGCTTCGGACCCTACCTTTGCAGTGAACGGCTTCATCTATATAGGGAGTATGCTGACAAACTAGAGGCTGCGGGTCGGGCGTACCCGTGTTTTTGTACCAGCGAAGAGTTGGATGCCATGCGCGAAGCAGCCCGGGCCGCAAAGCGTGAACCCAAGTACGACGGGCGCTGTCGCCACCTAACGGCAGAGCAGCGCGACGAAAAACGAGCCGCAGGGCGCACCTCGGTACTGCGCTTTGCAGCCAACTTCGATGGCCAGACCATTGTGGATGATCAAATCCGCGGCCGTGTGGTGTTCGATAATCGACTTTTGGACGACTTTGTGATCTTCAAGACCGATGGCATGCCCACGTATAACTTTGCCGTGGTGATCGATGATGCACTCATGGAGATCAGCCATGTAATCCGGGGTGAGGACCATCTATCCAACACACCCAAGCAGATTCAACTCTATGAAGCTCTGGGTTTTGCTGTACCCCAGTTCGCGCACATTCCTATGATCTTAGGTCCAGACAAAACACGGTTGAGCAAACGCCATGGAGCCACATCGGTAACCCAGTTCCGAGACGAAGGTTATCTTAAAGAGGCTATGGTCAACTACCTGGCCCTTCTCGGCTGGGGCTATGACGACTCCCAGACAGTCTTTTCCACCGAGGAACTTATTGCCAAGTTCGCTCTGGAGCGAGTCAGCAAGAACCCCGCCGTCTTTGACCTCAAGAAACTGGAATGGCTGAATGGAGTATACGTGCGAGACATGGATCTCGATACACTCCTTAGCGAAGCGCAGCCATTCTTTCACAGGGCTAGCTTGGTCGACAACCCGCCCACAGCGGAACAGACGGCGGCTATGCGGCAGGTACTGGCCGTACTCCAGCCCCGGCTCAAACGCCTCGACGAAATCTATCAGGCAGCGTCGTACTTCTTCCAGGAGGTTACAGAGTACGATGAGAAGGCCGCCCGCAAAGGGCTGCTAAAGCCCGGTTCCAAGGAAATCTTGACGTATCTGGCGGAGCGTCTGGCCGGCTTGGACGGGTTTGATGAGGAAATGCTGAAACCCGTGTTTGCCGCTGCTATGGAGCAGTTCCAATGTAAGTTAGGTGACGTTATGCAGCCCGTGCGGGTCGCCGTAACAGGTACCAACTCCAGTCCCAGCATGTACGAAGTTCTGCCCATTCTTGGTCGAGACACCACCGTGGGCCGTCTGCGAAATGCTGTGAAATTTATCGAAAAGAATATGGTTGAGCGCTCGACTTAACCCTCGAAAAATGCCATCCTAGCATTCTTTCTTCGGGTTAGGGGCTGCAAGCCTTACTTAGGCATAGCCTTGCTCAACCAGCCTCAGTCTGTGTGCAGACTAC
>PWMW01000113.1 GCA_003559095.1 Clostridiales bacterium
ATGGCAAAGCAAAAGTTTGAAAGAACCAAACCGCACGTAAACGTGGGTACCATCGGTCACGTTGACCATGGTAAGACCACAACCACAGCAGCGATTACCCTGCTGCTGGCCAAGGGTAACGCCGCTTTGGTCAAGAAGTTTGAGGAAATTGATAACGCTCCCGAAGAACGAGAACGCGGTATTACCATTAACACCGCCCATGTGGAGTACGAAACCGACAAGCGTCACTATGCCCACGTGGACTGCCCGGGCCATGCTGACTACGTCAAAAACATGATTACCGGTGCTGCCCAGATGGATGGAGCCATTTTGGTTGTGTCCGCAGCTGACGGCCCCATGCCGCAGACCCGCGAGCACATTCTTCTGGCCCGCCAGGTAGGCGTACCTGCCATCGTTGTCTGGTTGAACAAAGCAGACATGGTGGATGACGAAGAATTGATGGAACTAGTGGAGATGGAAGTTCGTGATCTGCTGAACTCCTACGAATTCCCCGGTGATGATCTGCCGGTGGTAGCCGGTAGTGCTCTGAAGGCTCTGGAAGAGATGGAGTCTGGCAGCCCGGGTGCCTGGTGTGAAAAGCTGCAGGAACTGATGGATGCTGTGGATGAGTACATCCCCACCCCGGAACGGGATCGCGACAAAGCGTTCTTGATGCCGGTGGAAGACGTATTCACCATCACCGGTCGTGGTACAGTAGCCACGGGTCGTGTGGAACGTGGTGTCATCAAAGTCGGTGACGAAGTGGAGATCGTTGGTCTCACAGCGACCCGCAAGACCGTAGCCACCGGTGTGGAGATGTTCCGCAAGCTGTTGGATCGGGCAGAAGCTGGCGACAACGTCGGCCTGCTGCTGCGTGGTGTCGACCGTGACAGCATTGAGCGTGGTCAAGTCTTGGCCAAGCCTGGCTCCATTACCCCGCACACCAAGTTCGAAGGCGAAGTGTACGTTTTGAGCAAGGAAGAAGGCGGCCGTCATACTCCGTTCTTTAACGGTTATCGTCCGCAGTTCTACTTCCGGACCACAGACGTAACAGGTGTGGTTACCCTTCCCGAAGGTACCGAGATGGTCATGCCTGGTGACAACGTGAAGGTGAACGGCGAACTGATTACACCCATCGCCATGGAAGAAGGCCTCCGCTTTGCTATCCGTGAAGGCGGCCGCACCGTAGGCGCTGGTGTTGTCACGAAGATTTTCGAATAAGTCTGCTGTAACCTCCGGAGAAACTCTGGAACTCCGAGGATTTCCGATCTTCGGAGGAAGCCACAGCAGCACAGATAAACCCATGTAAGCTTCGACTCATCGAACTAAGGGACGCGAGAAGGTGGCCCCGAATCTGGGGCCGCTTTTCTCCTGTCAGTAGGAATGCGATGAAGTAGGAGGTTGCCAGCGGATGGCAGCAGCCTCACGCTGGGTAAATTTCTACAGAGTATGTCCGTTATCGGGCGAAAGGGAGGATCATTAAGAGTGGCAAAACAAAAAGTTAGAATTCGCTTGAAGGCATTCGATCATAAGATTTTAGATAACTCTGCGGAAAAAATTGTAGAGACAGCAAGGCGGACCGGGGCTACCGTTTCTGGGCCAATCCCCTTACCCACCGACAAGAATGTCTTTACTGTCCTGCGTTCCGTGCACGTTCACAAGGATTCTCGGGAACAGTTTGAGATGAGAACCCACAAACGTCTCATTGATATTCTGGAACCCAATCCCAAAACGGTGGACGCACTGATGCGCCTGGATCTGCCGGCTGGGGTCGATATTGAAATCAAACTTCAAGACTAAGCCCATTGTTGGGCAATATAGGGGGTGCAATCAATGGCCAAAGGTATTTTAGGAAAAAAGCTGGGCATGACCCAGATCTTTAGTGAAGATGGTGCTTTAGTACCAGTAACTGTGATCGAAGCAGGCCCCTGCACCGTGGTACAGAAGAAGACGGTTGACAGTGATGGCTACAACGCAGTACAATTAGGTTTTGGTGAGAAGCGCGAACGCCTCTTCAACAAACCTGCTAAGGGGCATTTTGCCAAGGCAGGCCTCAAACCCCGTCGTTATCTGCGGGAATTCCGCGTCAATGACAATGATGAACTGGCCCAAGGCAATGTGGGTGACGAAATCAAAGCTGCAATCTTTGCTGCTGGAGATAAAGTGGACGTTACCGGTACCAGCCGTGGAAAAGGCTTTGCTGGACCCATTAAGCGTCACGGCTTTTCCCGTGGACCCATGAGTCATGGTTCTCACTACCATCGCGGTCCTGGTTCCTTGGGTTCCATCGATCCGATGCGGGTCTTCAAAGGCAAGAAAATGGCTGGGCGCAAGGGTAACGAGCGCAAGACCATTCAGGGTTTGGAAGTCGTAAAAGTAGATACCGATCGCAATCTGCTGCTGATCAAAGGTTCTGTGCCTGGTGCTAAGGGGACCCTAGTGGTAGTGCGGGAATCGGTGAAGGCATAGTACGAAAGTTTCTGAAGAGAGGAGGCTGCAAACATGCCAAAAGTAGCCGTTTTCAACATGGATGGAAAGCAAGTTGGCGATATGGAGCTCAATGAGGCTATTTTCGGAGCAGATGTGAATGAAGTTCTGCTCCATCAAGTGGTGGTCAACCAGTTGGCTAATCGCCGCCAAGGTACACATGCCACCAAAAACCGGTCTATGGTTCGGGGCGGCGGCCGCAAACCTTGGAGGCAGAAGGGTACCGGCCGCGCACGGCAGGGAAGTATCCGTTCACCCCAGTGGGTCGGTGGCGGAACCGTCTTTGGACCGACACCTAGGGACTACAGCTACAAGATGCCAAAAAAAGCACGCCGGGCCGCGTTAAAGTCTGCTCTGAGTGCCAAGGTCAAGGCTGGCAAGCTGATTGTTGTGGATGAAATTGCCGTAGCTGAACCAAAAACTCGGGTTATGGCAGGGGTTTTCCGGGCTTTGGATGTGGAGAAGAAGCCTTTGTTGGTTACCAGCGAATGGGATGTTAATGTGGAGAAATCTGCCCGTAACATTCCCAATGCCTTGGTTGCCAAGACTGTGGGCTTGAATGTTTATGATGTACTGAATCACGAGCATCTGGTGATGACCAAAGACGCCGTGACGAAGCTAGAGGAGGTGCTTGCGTAATGGATGTACGGGAAGTCATTATCCGCCCGGTGGTAACAGAAAAAAGCACCGATCTCATGGCAGACAATAAGTACACGTTTCGAGTGAACATTCGGGCGAACAAAACCCAGATTAAGCAAGCCGTGGAACAGATTTTCAAGGTGAAAGTGCGCCAGGTCAATACCAGTCGTGTACACGGTAAACTGCGCCGCATGGGCCGCACTGAAGGACGTCGTCCTGATTGGAAAAAGGCCATTGTCACTTTGGAGCCGGGCCACACGATTGAAGTCTTTGAAGGACTGTAAGGAGGGACGGAACAATGGCTATTAAAAAGTACAAACCGACCTCTCCAGGCCGCCGCGGCATGACTGTAGCTGCATTTGACGAGATTACAAAGAGTGAGCCGGAGAAGTCGCTGGTCGTTTCTCTTCATAACAAAGCCGGGCGCAACAACCAAGGACGGATGACCAGCCGTCATCGTGGTGGCGGAGTGAAGCGGAAGTATCGCTTGGTCGACTTCCGTCGGAACAAAGATGGTGTGCCAGCAAAAGTTGCTGCCATCGAATATGATCCGAACCGCAGTGCTCGCATTGCCCTACTGCACTATGCAGATGGCGAAAAGCGCTACATCTTGGCTCCTAAGGGCCTGAATGTGGGCGACGTCGTGGAATCAGGGCCGAACGCCGACATCAAGGTAGGTAATGCCCTGCCGTTGGCCAATATCCCCGTTGGTTCCACAGTGCACAACATTGAACTGCAGGCCGGAAAGGGCGGCCAGATGGTACGCTCCGCCGGTACATCCGCACAGCTGATGGCCCGGGAAGGCAAGAACGCCACCCTGCGTCTTCCTTCTGGGGAGTACCGCATGGTCAACATTGCCTGCCGTGCCACCATTGGACAGCTGGGCAACGTGGATCACGAGAACATTGTTATCGGTAAAGCAGGACGCTCTCGCTACATGAACAAGCGTCCCCACGTCCGTGGTGTGGTCATGAACCCAGTGGATCACCCGCATGGTGGTGGCGAAGGCAAAGCTCCTGTGGGTATGCCCAGCCCCGTTACTCCTTGGGGTAAACCGACGTTGGGTGCACGTACTCGTAAAAGAAAAGCCAGCGATCGCATGATCGTACGCCGTCGTAAGAAGTAAGGTTTCGCGAGGAGGTGTAAGGATGAGCCGTTCCTTAAAAAAAGGGCCATTTGCCGATGAGCATTTGCTGAAAAAAGTACGGGAAATGAACGACAGTGGTAAAAAACAGGTGATCAAGACCTGGTCGCGCCGGTCCACCATTTTCCCCGATATGCTGGGGCACACCATTGCTGTACATGATGGACGCAAGCACGTGCCCGTATATATTACCGAAGAAATGGTTGGCCACAAACTCGGAGAATTCGCTCCCACCCGGACATTTCGGGGCCACGCAGCCAGCGAAAGGTCTTCGGGTCGATAAGATAGATGGGAGGTTGAAATGATATGGAAGCTAGAGCGGTAGTACGACATATTCGAATGTCGCCGAGAAAAGCACGCCAAGTTGTGGACTTGATTCGCAACAAAGAAGTGGGCGAAGCGCTGACCATTCTTCAGTTTACTCCCCGGGCGGCATCGCCTGTGGTGGAAAAGCTTTTGAAGAGCGCCATCGCTAACGCTGAGAACAACTACGATATGGACGTGGATTCTTTGTATGTGGCCGAATGCTTCGTGGACCAAGGTCCTACGATGAAGAGGGTTCGTCCCCGTGCTCGCGGAAT
>PWMW01000039.1 GCA_003559095.1 Clostridiales bacterium
CCGCCGACAGCGACGAAGAGACGGCTGAGGAAGCTTTGGTGGAAGAAGCTCCCGAGCCTGTCCGTCCGCCCCGCAGCTGGGACTTCACCTGGAATGCAGATGCTGCCTGGCTGCAGGAACTGCTGCCCGTGCAAGTGCGGGCCCATGAACAACTGCCGGGTATCAGCTATGGCTTTATGGAATCCTTTAAACACGGCCAGACCATTCTGCGGCGGCCGGGAACGGGCATGGGAGTGTACAGTGAAGTGGTGGTCCTGCCCGATGTCAATGCCGCGATCTTCTATGTGCAGAATACCCGCAGCAGTGATGCCTTTCAAGCACTGTTCGAAGGCATTTTGCAGCAGTGGTTTCCCAACGAAGATAGCCTGCTGCCCAACTATACCGGGCCTATGAATACCGACGTCTTTACCGGGACCTATCGGCCGGTGCAGTCGGGCCAGCATACTCTGGTCAAGATGGAAACCTTGGTAGTAGGTGAGCTGCAGGTAAAAGCCAGCGGCAGCCATGAACTGACCATAACGCCCCTGTCTATAGCCGACACCTACGGCGGCTTCGGCAGCCAGGCCAGTACCTGGCGGGCTGTGGGCCCCTTGGCCTTTCAGCAGGTGGGTGGAGAGGCCCTAATCAGCTTTGAAGAAGATGCCAAAGGCCGGATTGTGGCTCTGCATTCTACCTCCGGGTACCACGGCAGCTACCAACCCATTGCCCGTTGGCAGGCAGGCCCCTTCCAGCTGAGCATTATCTTGGGCTCCCTGCTGGTGTTGGCCCTCAACATTGTGGTAGTCCCTGTGAAATTGATCATCCGCCGCGGATGGCGGCCGCTGCAGCCGGTACCGTTCACTGTGCGCTTAGTACCTTGGTGGTCCCTGCTTGTCAGTCTGTTCTTTGTAGGCGGGGCTGCTGTCAGCTTCTATGCCCTGTTTTGGCGGGAAGTGGCGGGAATGCCGGCCTTTGCAGCGGGTGTTTCCCAGATGGCCCAGACAGGCTTGGCCTTTCTTATCTCCGGAGTGGGAGTCTTAGGCGTGCTGTTCTTGCTGCTCTTGGCTGTCTGGCGCAACCCCACCTTCCATACCTTCAGTCGTTTCTGGCAGAGCATTGTGATCTTAGCTGGCGCCACGGCGTCCATTTGGCTCTGGCATTGGAACTTTTTAGGCACTTGGTTCTAGACGCGTTAGAACGAGGACATCCCAAGCCTGCACGCAGGGCGGCCAGATGGTCCTCGTTCTTTTCTCGTCAGGGAAGCGGATCAGCGCTCCAGGGTAGAGCGGCTGCCGGACATGAGGCGATCCACCTGCTCCCGCGTGGCCCAGTTCAGATCACCGTGAAAGGTATTTTTCAGGGCCATGGTGGCACAGCCCAACTTGGTGCCGAAGGACGGCCCCTGTTCCAGGAACCCGGTCAGGAAACCGGCGGCGAAGGAGTCCCCCGCGCCTAGGCGATCCACCGTCTGCAGCGGACCGTCCTGTTGAGCATAGTACGTCCGGCCGTTACTGAAACAGCCTACCTTCCAGTGCATCTGCCCGCCCTTGGGCCGGTAGATAACACACACGGTGTGGAGACCAAAACGGCGGGCCATTTCGCTGGGCAGATCATCGTCAAGATCCAAGGGCAATCCAAAGATCCCCGCAGCATCGCCGCCGGAGAGCAGTAGAATATCTACAAACTCCAAGAGCGGTTCCAAGGCCCGCCGAGCTTCATAGTTGGTCCAGAGCTTAGAGCGGTAGTTGATATCAAAGGCGGTCTGGGTCTGCCCCCAGAGGGAGGCCGTCTTCAGGGCTGTCTGCACGGTGGCGTAAGCACTGTCGCTCAAGGCTGCGGTAATGCCGCTGGTCAAAAACAGCTTGGTGGTGGGCAGCAACCGATCCCATGCAAAGTGCTCCGGCGTCACCTTGGCCATACCGGTGTTCTCGCGATCGTAATAGGCCATGCCGGGGCGGGGAGGATTGGCATTCTCGAAAAAATAGACACCCTGCCGCTCCGGGCCAAACTGGACATGGGATGTATCCACGCCCTGTTCCCGAGCCTTATTGGCCACAAACCGGCCCATGGGGCTGTCCCCGAGCCGGCTGACGTAACTGGTCCGCAGGCCCAAACGGGCGGCGGCCGCACAGACATTTAGTTCACTGCCCGCTGGATACATCTCCAGCTGTTGGGATTGTTCAATGACCCGGGCGCCGGCGGGAGACAGCCGCAGCATGGCTTCGCCGAAACCCATCAGATCGATGGTTGCCATCGGAAAAACTCCTTTCAAGAATGCCGGTGTGGCAGTGGCGCCTCTTCAGCACCAGGACCAGCGGGTCCGCCATGGAAATGCGGTACCCAGCAGGACAAAAACACAATCCAGGGAGGGATTTGCAGTGCGTTTAGCTTGGATTCTGGATACACCGGACAGCCGCCGTTCCCTGCAGACCAACGGCTGGTTCTTCAGCCATGCTTCACCCACGGGGCTGAAGATAACCGCTGCCGGGGAACTGCGGGGTCAGCTAAATCCCGAAATCCTGCGGGAGATTCGCCGCCAAGGGCTGGCTTTGGTACCCCTGGTGGCCAATACGGGCTTTGCTGTGGACAGCGCCGCCGCACTGTTGGGAACGGCCCAACGGCGGCGGCAGCATGCGGATCTGCTGGCCACAGAGGCAGAAGCCGGGAACTGGGACGGTATCAACTTGGATATTGAGGGGCCGTTCTTGGAGTACAGAGACGAGTACACCGAGTTCGTGGCTCTGCTGAAGACGAAATTGGGTCACCGGCAGCTATCCGTGGACTTAGTACCCCGGGTGGGGCCGCCCAGCATGACCCAGGTGCCGGACCGAGAAAAGGATCCCCAGGGCTGGGTGCGAGCTTGGCGGGAACCCTTCGACTACCAAGGTCTAGCGCAGCATGCCGATCAGCTGATCCTCATGGGCTACGACTATACCAGCCGCCTCATGCCCCCAGGGCCGGTGGCACCGCTGCCTTGGCTGCGGGAGATCCTGGCCTATGCCTGCAGCGAAGCACCGCCGGCGGCCCTGGTCCTCGGCCTGCCCTTATACGGGCGCAGTTGGGTGCGCTGGCCGGGATGTTCCTGGCAGGAAGGGAAAACCATCATTCCTCGTCTGCTGAACGGCTGGCCGCGCCGGGAGGCGGACCATACCGGCTGGCAGTGCCTCACCGCCGCTTGGCAGGACGAACACGGCCGCCACTGGGGCTCCTATGATACCCAGAGCACCTTGGCTCGCAAAATGAAGTTGGCCGTGGACCACGGCTTAGCGGGCACGGCCTTTTGGCGTTTGGGTTTTGAGCCTCCTGGGTTTTGGGAACAGCTGCTGGGAACGGAACACAGTGGCTGATGGGCTGCTGTTACAGATCAGGGTTCACCGTTGGGGACCACCCGCCAGCGAACTTCCTCCGGCACCCAATGATAGTGATGCTCCGGCTGCTGGGGCTCGATGGCTTCGCCCAAAAGCCCGGCCTCCACTAAGCGCTGCATAGGTTCCTGGCCGGCAGCCTCCGGATCAAAGACGCGATCCTTGGACGTACCCTCCATGAGAGCTAACGACGTTGTCATATCATTGAGGACGCGGACATTAATGGAATCTGCGGTCTGACGCACGCGCTCGGCCACCCGGGCATAGGTAATGGCACTGATGCCCGTTAAGACAACAATGATGGCCAGAACCAACAGCAGTTCCATCTGGACATGCCGGTGCCGGTACATCCAGCCGCGCTGCAATTGTTGAGATTTCACGGCCTTCACCTCCGGGGCGGAACCGCCAGCTGCCAAGATATACCCATGGGACACCTTCACCGAGAACGCTCTCCACACTTGCTCTTAAAGGATATATTGTACAAAAAGGAAGATCATTCCTGCTTATGCCCAAAAGTATCGGCATGGCAAGGACATTTTCCACGGGCGGAGCAGCGGACACATATCTGTTCGGCACTGGCACAGTCTGCAGATCGCAGCCCTAACAATGGCTGGATTTTGCGAAAAGATACGAAACCAATGACCAGAATGGCGAAACTCTTAGATATTTCTGCTTGACATTCCGAATCATCCTGGTATGATTAGATTCAAAGGAAATATTGTTGCACTCTTATCTTGAGTAGGTGGAGGGACTGGCCCGATGAAACCCGGCAACCCGGTGCTGAACAGCGCGGCAGGGTGCCAATTCCTGCAGGAACCCGCAGTGACGGTTCCTGAAAGATGAGGGGAGGTGTAGTAAAAGCCATTTTTGTGGTATACAGCCTCTTCTGCGGAAGAGGTTTTTGCGTATCCGGGAAGCGTAACTGTTCCCGGGAATGCGGCGGTCGGCCTGTAAGCCGACCACGGGAACACCTAGTTCCCGCACGGCACGGTATGTACATTTGAGAGACTGGAGGAATGACAATGAAACATGGTAAACGCGGTTTGTGGGTACTGGCTTTGAGCCTGGTTGTGCTGTTGGTTTTGGGCCAGGGTGCCTGGGCCAGTGTCTTGAAAGTGGGCGTTACGCCTGGGCCTCACGAGGAACTGATGGAAGTGGTGCAGGAGATCCTGGCGGAGCAGGGTGTGGACATCGAAATTATTACATTCTCGGATTACGTCACGCCCAATCTGGCCTTGGATGAAGGGGACATCGACGTTAACTCCTACCAGCATGAACCTTTCCTGCTGCAGATGGTGAACGATCGCGGCCTGCAGTTGAGCACCTTGGCACCGACCATTATCTTTCCCATGGGCTTTTATTCTACCCGCATTGGTTCCATTGAGGATCTTTCCGATGGCGCCCAAGTGGCCATCCCCAACGATCCCACCAACGGCGGCCGGGCACTGCTGCTCTTGGCCA